>CAYUVK010000047.1:0-36738 GCA_964448105.1 uncultured Ignavibacteriaceae bacterium | reverse complement strand
GAAAGCTTGTCTTCACCAAAAAGATCCATATTCTCATTCATTGCTTCGGTTATTCCATCGGAATAGAATGCATACAATTGCCCTGGAAGTAAATTAATTTCCTGTTCAATTAATGTACTCTCAAAAATAAAACCCTGTTCGAGCCCAATTCCTAGCCCCTGTGATTTATAAATTTCAACAGTCCCGTTATTTGCAGTTAAAATAGGCATATGCCCGGCACGGCAGAAACGGACTTTCATTCTGTCCATATCAAAAAGAGCTAAAGTCATTGTAATAAAAGAATTCCTTTCAATTGATGAATAAATTCTTCTATTCACCTCAATTAGTATTTCTTTGGGAGTTTTTCCATCTATGCATGAAAGCTGCACCATTGTCTGCAGCTTGGTCATATATAATGAAGCAGGCAAACCTTTCCCGGATACATCCCCGACAACAATAAATAATTTGGAATCCGATACAGGAATAACATCATAATAATCACCGCCTACCTGCATTGCTGGGATCATTTCTCCCGAAATATCTAGTCTTCTAATTTCCGGCAGGCATTTGGGAAGCAGTCCCTGTTGAATTTTTCTCGCTAGATTTAAATCATTTTCTATTCTTATCTTTTCGGCTTCAGAATGATAGAGCCGTGCATTCTCAATCGAAATTGCTGATTGGTTGGCGGTGGCAAGTAATAATTCAAGATCCTTCCCCGAAAACTGTGAACCGGAATGTTTTAATCCAAAAAGCAGCAATCCTACAACCTTGGATTTTATTATCATCGGAATAATTGTATAAATATTCTCATCTATTAACTGCGAAGCCTGTTCGGGAAATACACTTATAAACTCTTCCTGCTCGATTACCGGCGTTTTTAAAATCAAAGATTTTTCATTTATAAAATTTAGTATGTTCGAATTTGGTATTTCCAAATTTTTATTTGAAACACCTATGCTTCTAACAAGCTTCAATTTTCCATTCTCATTTTCTCTAATTAAAATCCCGAATTTATTAATCATCAAAGCATTAACATAAGTTTCACGCATTGAATCGAGAATATTTTCCAATCCAACTACGGTAGAAACATCGTTGCTGAACTTGAGCAAGACTTTCTGATAAGCAAACTGTTCCGGGTAAAATCTTGCGGTTATAAAGTCTTGGAATTTATCTTTGGTGGATTGAAATATAAAAGCAAAAAGAATAAAGACGACCCCGGCAATAAATCCCTGGTATTCCGTACCTATTGCTTTGCTTATAGTTTGCCCTAAAACATATATTACTAGAAAATAAATTAACGCAATAGTAACTGTTGCAACTCCGTAAGTTATTGTATTTTTTACTACAACACTAACATCCATCAATTGATATTTAAAAATAGAATATGCAAAAGCAAGCGGGATTAGAACAACTAAAATAATAGGCGTATAATATTCCGGTGAATTATAAATAAGATCCGTTATAGCCGGGGCGATCGTTGAGGTATAAATAGTAGCTACTATTCCTATTGTGAATGCCGTTAATATTATTGCAACAGGCTTTTTTTCTTCCTTCGTCTCTAATCTTCTATAATTGATAATCAAAGAAATCCAGGCGGTTAATACGCAAGCACTATTGATAAAATTCATTATCGTATACATTTCCTGAACTGTTTTGACTTCAATAGTTCTTGTAGTGAAAGCCAGTAAGGTAGCAGGGAATAAAATTAAAAACAGAAGTGTCGGGATAATAAAAATAAGAGGTTTCACTAATCGTTTATTTAGAAAATAAAACGGTCTCGGGAAAGTCCAGAAAAAGTAAAGGACCAGGAAAGGTAAAAAGCATATACTTAATACAAATAAATATGCAATAACAATAGAAAAAATTCCGCTTGAGGTTGGATTGAAATTATCAACATTGAGGTAGACAATAGAAGATGAAAATACGCTGCCAACTCCAATCGCGTAAAATAATTTCTGTGTAAAGCCGTCGGGTTTGGCAAGTAAAACAATAAAGCCGATAATCATCCAGAACAAAGCACGCAGAGAATTGCTAAGATTAACAATATTTACTAGCTTCTTTATATAAACTTTCGTTTCAAATATTTTTCCGTTTTTTTCTACAGTATAATCAGCATATTTCCCTTCATCTACTTTATTAAGAATATTCTGTGCTTCCCTTTCATTCTTAATTTTTATTCCATTTATTGCAACAAGCCTGTCCCCGTCTCTAATTCCTGCGTTCCATGAAACTCCGTCGACTTTTACGAGATCAAAAAAGACTTCTACACTATCCGCTGCAACACTTTTAGGTACCCACAGGCATTCATCGTTTGAATTTACACGTATGTAAAGTGTAAAATAAATATTAATAACGGCTACTATAAGTATTATAGTTGAAGCCGCTATTATTAAATTTTGTCTATGTTTAAGAAAAAATTTTTTTGTACTGTCCATTTTTAACTTATCTGTACCGCAGAAAAATATTGTGTTACGGTTATGTTAATTTACCTTTAAAACCATTAAAGTTATATCGTCAGATTGCAGAGCGCCGGAAGTATAAGCCTGTATCTCAGCTTTTATAGCAGAAATAATTTGGGAAGCAGGTAATTCCGATAGATTCAATGACAAGGATTCAAGCTTTTCATCACTAAATTCTTCACCTTTTTTATTCATAGCTTCCGATACTCCATCGGTAAATAAAACAATTACATCATCCGTTTGAAGCTGGATAGTTTCTGAGACATATGGTATAACTGTTTTCATTACACCTAGTATCATTCCTCCTTTATCAAGTTTAATAATTTTTCCATCACGGATGAGCAAAGGATGGTTATGCCCTGCATTTACATAAGTAATTCTTTTCTCATCATTTTCAACAACAGCCCAGAAGAAAGTAATGAATTTTCCATCGGAAGTATTTTCCGAAACAAGGTCATTTATTAAAGCGGTTGCTTCATCCAGTTTCATTCCCTGTTTTACAGTTGTTTTTAAGAAAGCTTGAAGATTAGCCATTAATAATGCTGCCGGCACACCTTTACCTGAAACATCTCCGATTGCAATACAAAAAGTATTGTAATCAAGTTCAATAATATCATAATAATCTCCTCCAACCTGTCTTGATGAATAATTAAGCGCTGCAATATCGAAATTACTAAATTCCGGTATATCCTGTGGAAATAGATTTTTTTGAATATCTCTGGCAATCTCAAGTTCTTCTTCCATCTTTTGTTTTTCAAGAGCTTCACGAAATAATCTTTTATTTTCAAGAGAAATAATAGCTAGACTTCCGACTGAATAAATAAACTCTATATCAGCTTCCGTGTAATCCATATTATTAATTCTTTTTCCCAGGATAATTAATCCTTTACTTTCTCCTTGAACCTGCATTGGAACAACAAGCTCAATAGAGAGGTTTTTTAATTCAGGGTAATTTTTTTCAATTATATCTTTTGTCAATGAAGATTCTAATTTCTGGATTTCATAAAGCTTAATAACTTTCAATAGTAAATCTTCTGTAAACTTAGACTCAAGTAAATGAATTTTGTTGTCTTCAAAACTGATTACTGCAAATTTTGATACAAGGAACTGACCTATAACCGAATAAATTAACAATCTTGCAACTTTGGTACTTTCCGAAAACAAACCGAATTCTTTGCTTAATTCAAAAAGCGAACTTAGCCTGTTTACCCTGGAATCCAGCATCCTGTTAACAATAGTTAATTCATTAATTACAAGTGAATTTTGTACTGCTGTAGCAGATATATTTAAAATAGTTCTTAAAAATTCGAGGTCATCTTCCGTAAAAGGGATCTTATTTAATTTTTCTCCAAGACAAATAATGCCAATACATCCCTCGGAAGAATTAATTTTCTCAACAATCTGAAGTCCTGAAATATTTAAAAAGTTTTGAAATGCTTCCTCATGAAGAAACTCTTTAGTTGCTTTTAACCGGGGAAAATCATTTAATATATCCGCTGAAAGCCCTTTTGAAGATTTTAACTCTAAATAATCTCCGTATTTAATAGCAATTAATCCTTTGGTAACAAAAAACTTTCCCAGGCAGGTAAAGAGTATATTATTTAAAATGAAAGTGAGGTCGCGGCTGGAATTAATAATCCTGCTAAATTCTACAAGTGCAGTTAAATTTCTTTTAATTTTTATATCGTCGGTATCATTCATAATCATATTGCGGAATTCAGATTTTTTGAAAGAAGCACCTGGTTATATTTCCCGGGTATAGATACATATTTTACTTCATCCATTAATCTTTTCATCAAGTACATACCCAAACCACCAACTTTTCTTTGCTCATAATATTTTTCCAAATCGGGTTCCGGGACGGTATCCGGTTCAAATGAGGCACCATGATCAATAATCATAATTGTAAATTTGTGAAGATTGTATTTAAGCTTAATTACAATTTCTCCATCAGGATAATATTTGTATGCATGTTTAATAATATTCGTACATGCTTCATCGACAGCAAGAATAATGTCATCGATAACTTCTTTTGAAACACCAATATCCCGTGCAGCGGAATAAATAAATTCCCTTATCTCCGAAAGATTTTCGGTCCGGCTTTTAACGATCATCTTTTTTTCTTTATGTTTATTATTTGTTTTCAACGTTCTTGGTCTCAATAAATTTGTTAACGGCTTCTTCTTCCGAATTAAAAATTTCGTAAAGCAGCGGGAAGCCAAGAAGATCGAAAATATTGAATACCTTATCTGTCATACTGGTTAATTTTATATCTCCATTATTATCCCTAACCTTTTCAATAAAAGCCATAAACACTCCTAATCCGGCGCTGCTTATATATGCAAGGTCTTGAAAGTTTACTACAATTTTGTACCTCTTGTTATCGATAAGGCTTGAAAAAGTATTTTCTAAAGAAGGCGCTGTATGTGCGTCAAGGTATCCCTTTAGATATATTTTACTTATTTCGCCTTGTTCTTTAACAGAGGTGTTAAATTCTGCCATTCTTCCTCTCCATCCTTTTTTATTTTAGGTTTCCATTTTAAAATTACAAGTGTAATATCATCATGCTGATGATTATTGCTTGAAAATAAAGAAATTTCTTTTAATACAGAATTAGTAATATCATCAGCACTTTTATTTGTATTTTCCAATAGAATCTTTTGAAACTGAAAATCTCCAAAATCTTCATCTTTACTATTTTTTGCTTCGCTAATACCGTCAGTATAGAGAACTATCGTATCATTCTCTTGAAGATTTAGTACCACTTCGTCAAGAGTTTCGGCAAAACGCGAACCAAAATCCAATCCCAATCCCAAACCTGAAGGACGTAAATTTTCGGCTAAACCATTCCTTAATAAAAGAATCGGGCAATGGCCTGCTCTTGCTAATTTTAATTTTTCTTCTTCAAAGTCAATAATACCATACGCTGCGCTAACAAAACTCTTTCTATCGAGTGTTCTTTGCAAAATTTGATTCGCTTTAATCAAAATTTCTCTTGGGCTGTCAATAGTTTTGGTTAGAGATTCGAAAATTCCTTTAATTTCTGCCATAATAAAAGCAGCTGAAATCCCCTTCCCGGAAACATCTGCAATTACAAAAGCAAGTTTATTCGGCCCGATATCAAAATAATCATAATAATCGCCGCCAACTTCAAAAGCAGGAATAAATGCAGATGATATTTCTAATTTATCAAACTCAGGGTTTTCTGCGGGAATAATTTTCCGCTGGATTTCTCTTGCAACATCAAGTTCTTTTTCAAGTCTTTCTTTTTCGATAGATTCTTCAAGCAGCCTGGAATTTTCCATTGCTACCGAAGCATAATCCGAGAATGTATTAATTGCGTTTTTATCTTCTTCATCAAAAATAAAATTTTCTTTTTTTAAAACGACCAAGTATCCTCTAAGGGTATTATAAGCTTTCAAAGGAGAGACAGCTGCATATGAATAATTGTCGTTAGGTTGCATAGCTCCTTGAAATCTTTCTAATTTTAGGATAAATGTTTTATCATATTTCTCAATATTCTTTTCAAAAATTTCATCAGTCAATTTTTCAGCACTCACATAACCTATATTTTTATTGGCAATAATTTTCATATTATCATCTTCAGTCAAAACAATCCATGCAGCATGAGCTTCACACACTTTCATTCCAATATCAGTAATTGTCTCCGTTAACTCGGAAAAATCCAGCACCTGTATAATGAGCTTACTGAAATACTGGAACGAAGAAACTTCCTGAGCTTTTCTATCAAAAGCTTCTGCCGTAGGCATGTGAAATAATGTTGTAAAGAATAAAATAGTAAAATAGGTTATCCCATAAATCATTATTATGCTGAAAAACTGGTTTAACGCCGGTGAGAATTGCATCAAAATCTGGTGATGAATTTCCTTATCGGAATTATTTATAAGGTTAACCGCAAAAAGAATTGCTATTACAATCGACAAAAATAAAATTATTAATTTTTCTCTTTTAACAACAAAAGCTATCCAGGAGATTTTAAGAGAATTGATAATTATTAAAAGAACCGAGACAATAAAAAAAGTATTTTTTATAAATGAAAGGTCATGGTTATTTTTAAGAAATGCAGTGAAAGCAGATAAAATTATAAATACAACCATTGTATTGAAATACGTATTGGCATTCTGTTTTTTATTTAAATAGAAAAACTCCTTAAATGCTAAAAAAATGTATGAAAGCGCTGCAAGAATAATCAGTGCATAAATAAAAGTAATTATCCCAAAAACCAGGTCAGGATTGTTAACCCTTTCATTTACATTACTGAAAAGACCATTAATAATTGTGTTCGAAAATGAAATAAGGAAAAAAATAATTGCGCTTACAATTCCAACATTCATTACCAGCGAGAGAGGATTAATACGCTTGGTTTTTAATAGATCTATAAAATAAAGAATCAAAAATATTGTCGATGCAATAACTAAAATTTCATTTAATATATTCAAAGGGAAAGAATCGCTGGAAGGGGAAAATATTTTAAAAAGAAATAATAATACGATAAAAACAACAAAAGCTTGAAGTTTTATATTTCTTTTAATTTTAATTCCGGCAAAAGTCATTTTTTACAATTTTGCGTATTTATACAATAATCTAAAGATAAATTACATTAAAATTAGTTTTTTGTAAAGAAAAGATGTATAAGCGGAAAAATTATAGGATGGAGCAAGAGGTTGACCAAAAAGTAAAGAAAGTGTCATTTCGAGGGAGTCTTCGACCGAGAAATCTTTTCAAAACGTAAGATTTCTCCCTTCGGTCGAAATGACAATTGGACTTTTGGGTCACCCTCAATTCTTAAATTTCAACGGATTTTGACTTTTTTACTTCTTTTTTAATATCCTTCTTTAAATTATTCATCTCCTCTCTCATCTTTTCCATTTCTTTTTGAAGCTTTTGCATCTGTCTACGGAATTCCTTCTGGTTTATCAAAGAATCATTCTGAAAAAATCTAAATGCCGCAGTAGAATCGCCGGGCGAGTAAAAGAAATTTCTGTGCATACCAATTAATGAATCTATATTGGGAATTCCGAAATCAAAACTATGGGTTGAATCCCCTTCTCTAAATTTAAACTTGAAGTGATTTTTCCCGTCAAATTTAGGAATTGAAAAAGAAAAACTTTGAATATTTTTCGTTGCAAGATCAATTTGTGCGGCAATACTGTCAAAGTTAGGAAGTTCGATATCGGGAATATGAATATTTCCCAATTCCACTCTACATTGGTTTGAATCAACAAATATTCTGAAACTTTTATTGAATGCGGTATCGTGTTTTATCTTAGCCAGATTGCTGTCAATCATAAAATTAAAGTTGAATCCTTTGAATTTTTTATCAAAGTTTTTCATATTCTCTTTCAATTCCTTGTGGAATTTTTCCATCTCAGCTCTAAATTTATCCCTATCAAATTTAAATGTAGATGAAAAGATTGAATCAGGAGTTATAAATATATACTGGCTGTCCGGGCGGTTTTTAATTTTCCTAACAAAATTAACTACCTCCGGTCTGTCATAAAAAGTATAACCCGAAGGAACAATTTTATTAAATTCGTTTTTATTTGCCTCTTTAGCAAAAGCCATTATATCCGCAAAAATAGCTTTATGATAATTCCATAAATTAGGATTTATTGCTACTGTATTTTTGTCATTTACCAAAACCTGGGATTGCAGGTCATCAGCATAGGAATCCAGAATAGAATCCATTTGATGTTTTTGATTGTTATTTAACTTCAAAGCTTTAATAAATTTATCAAAATTATCACCGTTTGGTATTATGCTTGCATTTTTAATTTCAAAATAATTATCGCCGTTGGATTTGGAGCCCAGTAATAAATATTTACCGTTGGATCTATCCAATGGTAATTGTTTTGAAAAGGCAAAGTTGAAAATATCTTTATTTGTAAGTCCAGCTGTAAGAAGAAGCGGTTTCAAGTTCTCAGTATAAAAACCTGATAAATTTGTTTTTTGCTGCTTTATTACATCCTCAATTATTGTGGGATTAAATTTCAAAATTACCATTAAAATTATTGTAACAACAGTAAAACCAATTGCCGGGTACCATTTTTTAACTTTATTTTGACGAGGTTTATTAAAGCTTAGAGAGGCATTTAAACGTGTTTCAAAATAAGGGTTTTCTTCGACCTTTTTTATAGAAGAAGTTGTTAATTCTTTTATCTTTTTTAACTCTTTCAGTTTATCTTGAAGCTCTTTGGAAGAAATCAGCTTTTCTTCAATCCTGGTTTTTTCTCCCTGGCTTAATTCATCATCTAGATAAGCTGATAGAAATTCAAAATCTTTGTGTAAATTTTTCATAACATCAACTCCTGCTCATAAGGCTTTAATAAATTTTTCAATCCTTCTCTTGCCCTGAAAATTCTAGATTTCACAGTTCCAATTTCACATTGAACAGTTTCGGCAATTTCCTGGTAACTAAATCCTTCAATATCTTTTAATAATAATGGAATACGTAATTTATCCGGTAACTTTGTAATGGCTTCTTGAACTAATTCGGCAGTATTTGATTCTTCTACTGAAATGTTATATCCAAGCTCTTTATCAAGATCTTTAATTGGCGAAAATATTTTTCTAATCTTCATTTTTCTTATATGGTCTTTACATTTATTTATTGTTACACGGTAAAGCCACGTAGTAAATTGTGATTGAAACTTAAATTGATTCAAATTTTTATATACCGTAATAAAAACTTCCTGAGCAATATCATCTACAGCATCGTTTGAACCTAAAGTGAGGTATATTATATTTCTTACCTTTTCTTTATGCCGTTGAACTATCAGTTTAAAAACCGATTCTTCGCCGTCAATAAATCTTTTTATTATTGAAAAATCGTCATCTAAACTTAGTATTTGTGGATTCTGCAAATCTTCTTTGCTTTTTTTTATTTTCATTTTTTAGACGTTTACGTTTTTTAATTGTTCCATTTTTTATCTAAAAATCTTATTATATTGTAAAAAGTGTGTCAAAGATTTTTGTAATTCCAATATTAAATATACTTTAAAATAAATTTAATATATTTTAAATAATTATAATTATTGTGCTTATTAAAAACCTATTTACCTGAATGTTTTTTATAAAAATATTTTTAATTTGGAGTTCTTAAAAATCTAAATTTACTTGCAAAAGAATATTCAACTAACTAAATTTAACCGAAAATTTAAGGAGTTTAATGATGAAAATAAAAACTAGTGAAAAATACGAAGCTGTGGTACTGGAATTAAAGGGAAATGTGATGGGTGGCGATGACACCAAAGATTTTAATGACCTTTTACATAAATATATTGATCAAGGGAAAAAAAATATTATTGTAGATCTTCACGATGTAAAGTTTATGAACAGCTCCGGTTTAGGTATGTTAATTGGAGGATTAACAACCATGAAAAAAGCAGAAGGCAATTTAAAATTAGCCAATGTCACGGACAAGATTCAGAGCTTACTGGTAATTACCAAGCTTATTACAATTTTTGAATCTTATAATAGTGTAGACGAAGCGGCAAAAAGTTTTTCCGCTGCTTAGTTAAATTTTTACACTCCTTAATTTTATAAAACTCCGGATTGTTATTCGGAGTTTTATTTTGCTTAATTATAAAAGTAATAATCAGGGAAAATAATGAACGTAACTGTTTTAGTTGGAAGTCAATGGGGGGATGAGGGGAAAGGGAAAATTGTAGATATCTTAAGTGAAAAAGTTGATATTGTTGCCCGGTATCAGGGTGGGGCTAATGCCGGTCATACTGTGGAAATTGGAGATAAACAATTTATCTTACATCTAATTCCATCAGGTATCTTAAGAGAAAATGTAATCTGTGTAATTGGAAACGGAGTGGTAATCGACCCATCCGCGCTCCTTCAGGAAATTGAACTGCTGGAGAAAAATAATATTAAGGTTGATGGCAGGCTTTTTATTAGCCATAACGCTCATTTAATAATGCCTTATCATAAGCTGCTCGATTCAATTAGTGAAAGCGGCGAAAATAAAATTGGAACAACTGGCAGAGGGATAGGCCCTTGTTATATTGATAAATATGCACGTAAAGGAATTAGAATAGTTGATCTTTTAAATAGAACGGTTCTTGAAGAAAAAATAAGAGCAAATTTAAAAGAAAAAAATAATCTTCTAAAAAAAGTATATGATCACGATGAACTTGATGTTGAAGCAATAATTAAAGAATACCAGGAATTTGATAAAAGAATAGATAAATATATAAAAGATGTTCCATCCTACTTAAATAACGCAATAAGCGAAGGAAAATCTGTTTTAATGGAAGGCGCACAGGGTGCTTTATTAGATGTCGATCATGGAACTTATCCTTATGTTACCTCTTCAAGTCCGACATCAGGAGGGGCATGTATTGGTACGGGTATCCCGCCAAATCGAATTACTCAAATATTTGGTATCGTAAAAGCTTACACAACTCGTGTAGGGAATGGTCCTTTCCCGACAGAATTGGTTGACGAAGAAGGTGAAAAATTAAGAAAAACCGGTGCGGAATATGGAGCCACAACTGGTAGACCTAGAAGATGTGGCTGGTTTGATGCTTTCCTTGTAAAATATTCAGTAATGATTAATGGGATTGATTATGTTGCAATAACAAAATTAGATGTTCTGAGTGCATTTGACGAAATTAAAGTATGTACCGGTTATGAATTAAATGGTAAAAGTCTTAAATCATTTCCAACTGATGTAAACAGGTTGTATTCAGTAAAACCAATCTATGAAACTCTTACGGGATGGAAAACGGATATTTCTAAGTGTAAATCTTATTCTGATTTGCCTGAGAAGACTAAGAATTATTTAGCGTTTTTAGTAAAACATGCAGGTATTAAAATAAATATTGTGTCTGTAGGTCCAAAACGGACTCAGACCTTTTTTGTGCAATAATCTGCCATTTGGTTGGTTTGGGGGTATTAAATTCTATTTAACCTTTGTTAAAATTCTTTTATTATATACCATTAAAAATTCTTATCTAAAAAAGATCAAAACTTGAAGCGAGAATAATTATGAAAATGGCAGGCGGACCGGCTTCATTAAATTTCAAAATTTTTTTAATCATTATTGCAATAATAATAGCCGGCGGAACTCTTTTTTATACTCAAAACCTAGTCCAACAGCTTCAAGAAAGAGAAAGACAAATAGCACAATTATATGCAAAAGGTATAGAGTATGTTGCTAACGCTTCTCAAACTGATGCTGACCTTACATTTCTATTTGATAATATTATTAAGCCTATTGATTTCCCTTTAATACTTACCGATGCTAATAATGATGTAAATATTAATGTAAAATCAGATATTAAAAATGTTAGAAACGTTAAATATGATCAATCTCTTAGTAAAGATGAACTTGAAAAATTCTTTAAAGAAAAAATAAAAAAAATGGATGCTATACACCCTCCGATAGTTGTAACATATAATGATTCTATAATTATAAATGAAATTCATTACGGAGATTCCGATTTAATTCAAAAATTAAAATTCTATCCTTATTTGCAAATTTTTATTGCATCACTTTTTATAATTGTAGGTTATCTTGGGTTCAGCAATATAAAAAGAAGCGAACAGAGCAATATATGGGTTGGAATGGCAAAAGAAACGGCCCACCAGTTCGGGACACCAATTTCAAGCTTGATGGGATGGATTGAAATATTAAAAATTAATTATAAAGAACCGGATAAAGTTTTGGATGTTGCCGAAGAGATTACAAGTGATGTGGAAAAACTAAATAAGATCACGCACCGGTTTTCGAAAATAGGAGCTACCCCGGAAATTAAAGATAAAATTATTTTTGATGAGATAATGAAAGTTGTGGAATATTTCCAAAGAAGACTGCCTCAATCTGGCAAAAAAGTTGAACTAAAAGTTCAAGGAGATAAACATGCCGCGGCTGCAGTAAATTCAGAATTATTTGAATGGGTAATTGAGAACCTTATTAAAAATTCTCTGGATGCTATTGATCATAAAGAAGGTGAAATAAGTATTAATGTAATGGATTTTAAACATAAAGTCGAAGTAGATGTTACAGATAACGGAAAAGGAATAGATATAAAAAGAAGAAAAGATGTATTTAGACCCGGCTACAGCACAAAACGAAGAGGATGGGGTTTGGGTCTAAGCCTTTCAAAAAGAATTATAGAAGTTTACCACAGTGGTAAGATAATGGTTAAAAATTCTGCACCCGGTGAAGGCACTACTTTTAAAATAATTCTAAAAAAATCTTAACTCATTTCTAACATACGTTCAATAGGAATTAATGCTTTTTCCATTAATTCTCTACTCATAATAATTTCAGGAATTCTATTTTTCATACAAAGATATAATTTTTCCAATGTATTCAATCTCATGTAAGGACATTCATTACAGTTACAATTCTTATCCGGTGGTGCGGGAATAAATGTTTTTAGAGGATCTGTTTTTTCCATTTGATGAATAATCCCCGGTTCTGTTACTACTATATAAGTTTTAGCAGTATCTTCTTTTACAAACTTCAATAATTTACTTGTTGAACCGATGAAATCCGCTCTATTTAATATAATGTCTTCACACTCGGGATGAGCAATTATTTTTGCATCAGAATATTGAGTTTTGAGATCAATAATTTTTCTTTCACTAAAAGTTTCATGGACTATACAACTGCCATCCCATAAAAGCATATCTCTGCCGGTTTTCTTTATTAAATATTTTCCTAGATTTCGATCAGGAGAAAAAAGAATCGGCTTATCTTCTGGAATTTGATTAATAATTTTTTCTGCATTGCTTGAAGTACAAATGATATCGCTTAATGCTTTTACTTCCGCAGTACAATTTATATAACTAATTGCTAAATGATCCGGAAACTTTTCCCTAAAAGACTTAAATAAAGGTGCCGGACAGCTATCAGCCAATGAACAGCCTGCTTCTAAATCCGGAAGCAAAACAATTTTATTTGGATTTAATATCTTTGCAGTTTCTGCCATAAAATGTACACCGGCAAAAACTATGATATCTGCAACAGTTGATTTAGCTTTTCTTGATAAATCTAGGCTATCACCAACAAAATCAGCTAAATCCTGGATTTCCGATTCTTGATAATAATGTGCAAGAATCACCGCATTTAGTTCTTTTTTTAATTTTTGAATTTCCTCTATATAATCCAATTGAACATCAAAATCTAAATCAAACATTTCTACTCCAAGTGTCTCAATTTAAAAATTTACCTTAATTAAAATGTTAATATACAATTAAAATTTCACTTTTTTTAATTTGGCACAATGCTTGATAGATATATAATAACTTTTTAAGCATAGCACCTCTCCTTATAACACTCTAACTGCCGTAGTAACCCTTCGGCAGTTCCTTTTTTAAACCAAAGATAATAATTATTCTAAAATTATGCTGTTAAATAGATGCCGGTAATAATTTTACAAGCATAGTAAGTTTTACCGGTAGGTAATAAAGTATATTAAATTCAAGGAAATTTCAATAATATTTTGATGGCACATCTATTGATAATTACAACGTGAAATAGAAAATAGTTTAAGCATAGCACCCCTCCACAAAATGACACACAAGCTGTCGATTCTTTATGCCCTCAAAGAATCGACAGTTTTCCTCTTTTAAACCAAATCTTTATTAAATAATTCTTTCAAAGTGAGAATTGAATTTAGAATATCATTTTTACTTGCTTTTACATCTACTAATATATTACCAATTTCAGATAATAAAACAAAGTTTATCATGCCACCCCTGCTTTTTTTATCCAGATGCATGATATTAACCATATTCTTTTCATTAAGATTAGCTAAAATTTGGGGTAAATTAATTTTTAAAGGAAGTGATAAATAATCTCTCATTTTATTTTTTTTTAGAATCCCGATTTTATTCGATAGGTAAAGAGCTGAAATTATTCCTGCAGTAACAGCTTCACCGTGTTTAATTTTAAAGTTAAGATCACTTTCAATTGCGTGTGCAAAAGTGTGCCCTAAATTTAAAATTTTCCTCAAACCCGATTCCCTTTCATCCTGAGAAACAACAGCAGATTTTATTAAAGCGGATTTTATTATTATTTTATTAATTACCTCATCATTGTTATGATATACTTTCTCGATATTATTTCTCGCATAATCAAAGAAATCCGAGGTAGATAAAAACGCATATTTTATTATTTCCCCGATACCGGATGTAATTTCTTTTTTAGGAAGTGATGACAGAAAATTAATATCAACTAAAACAAAATTTGGCTGATAGAAGGTACCAATCATGTTTTTGTTACTATTAAAATTTATACCGGTCTTCCCTCCGATTGCACTATCAACTGCTGCAAGTAAAGTTGTGGGGACATGAATTAACTGAACACCACGCATAAAAGTTGAAGCAGCATACCCGGTTAAATCACCTGTTACTCCCCCACCAATTGCAATTATTAATGTATCACGTCCAAAATTATTATCAAGAAGGAAGGAATAAATTTTATTTAATTCTTTATAAGATTTTGATTTTTCACCGGGTTTAAGAGTATAATACTCAATTTTATTTCCATAACCTGCAAAAGGCTGCTTAATATATTTATCCCAATATCTTCCTACATTTTCATCTATTACAATTAATATATTCTTATTTAGATTTGTCTTTTTTATTTCTTCAATTATTTGCGTGTAATTATATTTTCCAATGAAAATATTGTATGAATTTTTTGAAAGCTTCAGTTTTATTTTTTTCAATATTTGAAACGCTCTATTTATTAATTTCTAATTCATCATTTATTATTTTAGCAATTCTATCTACAGTAACTCCCACAGGAATGTCATCAGTATTAATAGTTATATCTGCTTGATTATAATATTTTTCCCTTGCAAGAAATAAATTATTTATTTTTTGAATTAACTTTTCTTTTGAAAATTCTTCTCCTTCGATCAATAAATTGGGCCTGTCCCTTTTGAAAGCGACTCTTTTATAAATAGAATCAACAGAAGCTTTAAGATAAATTACTTTTCCTGTATCTCTAATTATGCTTAGATTATTATGATTAACAATTGTTCCTCCCCCCAAAGATATAATTGCACCCTTATTTCCAGAAAGTTCTTTTAGGATTTCACTCTCAACCTGCCTGAAAAAAGTTTCGCCGTTTTCTTCAAAAATCTTTTTAATCTTTTTGCCTAATCTTTTTTCAATTACTTTATCGAGATCAAAATAATCCCATCCTAAAGTATTGGCTAGAATAGGTCCCACAGTACTTTTTCCGACTCCCATAAATCCTGTAAGGTAAACAATTTTATCATTCATAACTTTAAAATTAATGGATAGACAAATGAAAACAAATCTCGCAAAAAAAAGTTTTCATACCTTCAATTATACTGGTTAAAAAGAATCTGGATCAAAAGTAAAAAATTGTTCCAAGTACAAAGGTAATTCCGTTGACATCAATTTGGGAATCGAATTCTTGTCTTGTTAGCTTCACTATCTTACCATTATAATTATACTGCTGTTTATTATACATGCTTTTTACTGAAATCTGTGGATCTCTAAATTTCATTTCGCCTTTTATTGCTATATTATCGGATAAAAGATAATCCATATCAATAGCAACTTGAACTCCGTAAGCAAAGTCTCTTTTAGCATTTGAAACTTCTGCGTCTCCAAATTTTCTAATCATACTTCCATAATAATAACCTAATCCACCTCCCATCAAAAATTTAAATTTTTCGGTTGAAAATGGTAGGATATAATAAATAGATAACTCAATCGGTATTATTTCAAACCCATCTTCAACATTAATATCTCTGCGTATCCCATTGGAAATTACTTTTTCGTTCATTCCTGTTGCCGTACTTTTCATATATTCTAGATTCAAACCTAGAAGAACTTCATCAAATAATTTATATCTGAAATTTATCCCTGGATTTATAATGTCAGAAAGCCCAAAAGAAGAATTTCTTTCAACCGGATTAGGTGAATTAGGATTTAAAAAAATTCTTGCATCTGTTGTATAAACAAAATTTAAACCTATACTAAAATTATTTTCATTATATTGAGCATTGGCATAGGCACTTAAGAATAGGAGAAAGATAATAAAATGTTTCATTTATTAAGCAATAATTTTAGCTTTAAGATGGAAAATTTTTAAAACAAAAAAAATCCCCAATTTTTACCCGTAAGCACAAATTGGGGATTAAAAGTAGAATATTTTTAAAACTACCTGTTATAAAATAAATATCTTTTGTCAACTATATCCGCGTTTTTTCTTAATTCCGTTATCCAATCATTAAAAAAAGTACTTTTCTGTTGCGACATAAGACTATTTCTAATAATATTTTTTTGCACAGCATATGCTGAAGAATCGAAAGGAGTTCTATAAATTACTTTCATGAGATAATATCCTCTATTACCTTTTACAGGATCCGAAATTTTATTAAGATTAAGGGTTTTTGCTTCTTCAAGAAATGCAAAGTCATTCCTTATTTTAGGTACAGGATTTCCTGCAACGAATCTTCCTGTTGTATCAATTTCTACCTTAGGATAAATTGATGAAGCTTTATCCAAATCGCCGTTAATTTTTGCTCTCATATTCTCAGCAATTTCCAACGCTTTCTCAAATTTTTTCTCCCTGACTACAAGAGGTTTAATCCTATTTTTAACTTGATCAAAAGGTTGTACTCCTTCTTTAATTACTTCGGAAACTTTTGGAACCATAAAACCGTTTTTAACTTTATATGCGTCGCCAATTGAATTTAAATCATTATTAAATGCAAAATCAACAAGTACTTTACTTACACCAATTCCAGGGATAGCCGCAGCATTTTTTAAGAATGCAGGAGTTTCATTTACTTTATAATTCATCAATTTAGCTTCATTTTCAAAATCATTCTTTTTTGCGATGTAAGCAAAATCCTGTGCGGCATTATAATTAGCATCAATAGTTGTCGGTGATTCCTTAATTGGTTCAACAATTTTTTCAGTTATATATTTTTGATCTGTTCTTGCATTTACTTTTATAATATGATATCCATAATTTGACTTAATTGGTTTCTGAACAACTCCAACACGGCCGCTGAATGCAGCTTTTTCAAATTCCGGAACCATAGCACCTTTACCAAACCAACCTAAGTTACCGCCTTTGAGTGCACTCCCTCTATCACCTGATTTTTCTTTTGCTATTTTACTAAAATCAGCACCACCTATTAATGATTTATAAATTTTCATTGCTTCTTCATAATTTTTCTCATCACTTCCAAACTGATTTACCAAAATATGAGAAGCATTAACAAAAACCTCTTTAGAAGGTATAGTACCGTCAACTTTATAAAGAGCATACCCCTCAGGTGTTAATACAGGGCCAATTATACCTGATTTCCTTTTATATAATGAATCTGCTGCTTGGGTTGGATAATTTGAAATACTAAGTGTATCCTTAGAAATAGGGATGGATGAATAAAGATCAGCAGCATCACTAAATTTTAACGAACCGTCCTGCAATTTTACTTTTATGCTCGTTAGTTCATGTTTAATTCTATTTGTATCATCTGCAGTTGGTTTATTAGAAAAAAGAACATATTTCAATTTTCTTTGAGGTTTAATTTCGTAATTATCAAGGTGATTATTATAATATTCTTTTAAATCTTCATCTGTAACTTTAATTGTTGAATCAGGAAACTGAACTAAACTAACTAAAGCATATTTTACATCTATTTTGGTATCCCTATTAATAAAAGTATTTAAGATTTCTCCGTCACTAACAGTTATTGAAGCAGCCAGCATGCTCTGCAATTTTTCACGTAGTCTTGTTTGCCTGACATAATCTTCTGCTTGAATAAGAACATCTTTATTCTGCGGATTAAATAATGCACTTTCATACATACTTCTATTAAATTTCCCCGTTGAATCGATAAAATTTTGTTTTAGAAATTGGGGAGGATTATTTCCAAGAATGATATTTCTAATTTCCTGGTTTGAAATGGTAATACCGTATTTCTTTATCTGCTGCTCAACCAGTGTTTCATTAACCAAAGATTCCCATACCTGGTCTCTAAATTGGTCCATATCATCTTGATCAACATCTTTACCTGTTTGTTTCTTTTGTGCTTCCAATTGTTGATCGACTGTTTTAGCAAAATCATTGTAACTTATATCCTGACCATTAATTGAACCAACATTATTAGTTCTAACACCTAAAGCTTCCATTACATTAGAAGATGATACTACCATAAAAAGAACAAACAAGCCGCCTACAGTTAGAATAAAAGCCGGCGCTAAACTTCTCATTTTGGCCATCATAGCCATAATTATACCCTACTCCGTAACTTTATAATAAAAATAATTAAGTATATTAAAATAGATACATGATCCTAAAAAATCAATTGAATTACATGTATAATAATAACATTCTTTATTGATTAATTTATATGAATGAAGCGATAAAGGTATATGTTTATAAAAAATAAAGTAATAAAAGTCTAAGTAATTGTTAGTTTTATTATTTTAATATTTAATTCTAATGTTATTCATGCTAAATTTCTAACAAGCCACTGATGAACCGGCTGCATATTTTTATAAATTTTAAATGCGAAATTCACAGGAGCCTTTTCAAGTTCCTGTATATTTTTGGATTCATAATAAACATAGAAACCATTATAAAGTAGGTATTCTGCATAAGGATATTCCGGATCGAAACCTTTGGGAATTCTTTTGTATGTTTTACCGCCCAAATTATAATTTCCTTTTCTCATTACCTTCTTAACTGCATCACTTAATTGTTTTCCTAAAACAGGATCATAAATTTTCTCCCTGTAATTTTTAAGCATTTCATTGGTAAACATGTACATACCCGCCCCTAGAAAAAATACTTTAGGATCTATATGGAAATAAAATCCGGAGCATTCCATTCTCTTACGTTTCCCTTCCCATAAATAAATACCAAGATTAGTTTTAAAAGGAGATTTATCTTTACTAAACCTTACATCCCTGTGAAGCCGGAAAATTGATTTATCTATTTTAGGAACAGCCATAACTTCCGGTGCAATTGTATGGAGTTTCTCGCCAAGATCAACTACAAACTGCAGGGCTGGTTGAAGAAAATCACTTTTAAATAACTCTCTGTTTTCTTCAAACCATTCTTTGTTATTATTCTTTGAAAGTTTTTTTAGAAAAGCTAAAGTGTTTAATGGAAAATTTTGTTGTTTCATTTTTATCCTTTAAAAAATTTATTCTTGATTATTTGTAAATAATCAATTATAAAATGCCTATGGATTTAAGAAAAAAATTTAAGCTTTTTGAATTTTGAATTTCAAATATTGACTTAATCAAAATATATTTCCTTTTTGAAACCGCCAAATACTGATAGCAATAACAATCGCAGCAAAACCTAAAAGTGTTCCGAAATACGGCAGAACTTCAACTATACCTGCACTTCTCCATAAAACTTGAAGAAATCCTTCAATAGACCAATAAACTAAAGTTAACTTGGCTAAAGCTTGAATAAAAGACGGAAGAATAAATGTAGGAAACCATGCACCACCAATTGCACTCATTGTTAAAATTAGAAAAGTACTAAGTCCTCTTGCCTGTGCAGGTGTTTTGCTAAACGCTGCAACCACCATTCCAAATGATGTTGCGGCTGCCGATGAGGCAACTATTATTAGAAATAAATTAATAAAATTTGAAAAGATATCTATTCTAAAAAAGAGGTATCCTACAAAAAACAAAGTAAAAAGTTGAATAACACCAATTGAAATATTATAAAGATATTTACTCCACAAAATGTGCTGTCTCGAAACGGGTGATGATAATATTCTTAATGTTACACCATTTTGTTTTTCATAAAATAGAGAAGCTCCCGAAGCAGTTATACTGAATAAGAGGAACATCATTGCCCATCCTCCCACGCTTCTTGTTGCATTGGGATTACTAACATTTTCTCCAACGAGCTGCTGCTTATCAAGCTTAACAATATTCTTAAAGAAATCAGAAGCACCCTTAGAAGCAGAATCGCTGGCTGTTGTATCATTTAATCCAAATGTCCAGTTTTTTAAAATAACAGAAGTATCAACATTAAAGTATTTACTAACAACCGATGCAATTTTCTTCATAAATGTAATTCCGCTGTCTTTCCCTAAATAATCCTGCGCGCGTCTAACCATGCTTGAATTAAATATTTCAGGTATTTGGGTCATAATTGTCTGCTGAAGCAATCCCTGTATTATTTGCATCTCCATTTCATTCTTGGGATCGTAATAAAATTTAAGCTTGAGCCCAAATGAAGTATCAGAATATGCATCTTGAGGAATAACTAATGCAGCAGAAGAATTACCTTTCTTTACGTAATCTTTTATTGTTGTTGTATCAAATCTAACTTCTTTTCCTTCATCATTAATATAAGTTTTAACTAAAGAAAAAGTTTTTGTGGTATCTAGAGTAGATTCAATTTTATGAGCAATTTTTGTATTACTATTATTAAGAAATGCCAGCTTTATTCCACTTGGACTAGAATTGCTCCCTCCGAAAATTGCACCAAAAAGAAGTATAAAAAATGCAGGAACTATAAAAGTTAAAACGACATCGGCTTTATCATTCCAAAAAAGGATATATTCTTTTTTTATAAGATTTAATATTGTTTTCAATATTTATTCTCTCTTTAAATGACTCTAATATTATAATAATCTATTCATATAGATTATTAAGCTTTATTTTTTCACATTAGACGCAATCTTAATAATTTTTTAATCTTTCAATCTTTTTAATCTTTCCAATCTTTTATTTTTCAATCTCTCAAACTTCTACCAGTTAAACGAAGGAACAAATCTTCAAGCGAAGGCTTTTTAATATTAATATTAGAATAACTAATACCATTTTTCTCAATTTCTTCATAGAAATGAGAAAGCTTTAATCCATCGTTAGGTTGAATTTCATATTTATCTGTTTCATCAATTAATTTTCCAAAACTTGAAAACAGATTAATTTTGCTTTCTGTTAAATGATTCTTATTAATTGTAATTGTATTTTTATATTCAAGTCCCTCTAAAAGTTCTTGAAGTGTTCCTACAGAAATTATATGACCAAAATCGATAATCGCAATTCTATTGCATAATCTTTCAGCCTCTTCCATATAATGCGTTGTGTATATAATTGTCTTTCCTTCATCATTTAATTTTTCAAGATATTCAAATATTGCATTGCGGGACTGCGGATCTATTCCAACTGTCGGTTCATCACAAAGAATAATTTGCGGATCATGAAGTAAAGAAGCTGCAAGATTTAAACGCCGTTTCATACCGCCGGAAAAAGTCTGGACTTTTTCTTTTCTTTTTTCGAACAAACCAACCATTTGTAGTTTTTGAGCTATAACATATTTCAAATCTTTTTTATCAAGATTAAATAATGAACCGAAAACTTCCAGGTTCTCCTCGGCGGAAATTTCTTCATAGAGAGCTATGGTTTGAGGTACAAGTCCGATCTTATTTTTAATTTCAAGATTATCCTGGGTAATTTTTTCACCATCTATAAGGATTTCTCCTTCACTAGAATCTAAATAACCCACAAGCAAGTTCATAAGAGTTGATTTACCAGCACCATTTGGTCCTAAAAGTCCAAAAAATTCTTTTTCTTTTATTTCGAGAGAGACGTTATCAAGTGCAGTTGTAGTGGGAAATTTTTTTGTAATGTTATTAATCTTGATCATAAAGGTTATTTGCTTCTGAATTTAGTGCATTACTTTTTTCAAAGGAATAAATATAATGTTTTTCATATTTATCGGAAAATAAAAAATAGTTTGATGGTTATCTTATTAATTGAATGGTCGTAAAGATATTTTAGATATTGAAATAATATTTTATTTTTTGGAAAGGTTTAGAAAATTTTATAACCTTCAATACTTGCAACGCAGGTTTTGCAATATTGATTCCCTTTTATATCAACCTCTTCAATACTTAAAGAAGCATGCATAACACAATCCCAATTAAGACAATGTTTCAGCCCGAAGTTATGTCCGATCTCGTGTAATATTTCTTTAAGCGCCCTTTCTAATAGAAGGTTATGATCCGATCGGCCGGAATAAAATTCTTCATGCAGCCGGCATAAAGATACAATGGAGTGTTTTCCGTTTAATTGCGCTTCCCCAAATACAAAAGTCAAGGCAGGAACATAAAGATCAAATTCCGTAAGCAGAAGTATTTTGCCGTTTATATTATCAGATAATATTATTGCATTGGAAAGTAGTTGAGTAGAAAAGAACTGTTTCCGTTCTATAGAAAAAGCCGACTCAATATTTACATCCAATTCAATTAAATTTACCCGGGAATTAAATCTCTGGGAAAGTTCAAAAAGGATATCATCAAGAAGCCCCGAATTTGACAGGTGAATTGGAATGACATTTATATCCATTTATTCCCATTTTAACTAATTCTTATTACGCAAACCATATTTATTTATTTTGTTATATAATGTTACCCTATCTATTTCCAAAATATTTGCACTTCTTGAAATATTCCAGTTATTTTCATTCAGTACTTGAAGAATATATTTACATTCCATAGATGCCAAAGATTTTTCACCGTTTTCATTAATAATATTATTTGCTGAAACATGAAACGGTAAATCTTTAACATGAATGCTGTTCTCCTTACCAATAACAACTGCCCTTTCAATTGCGTTTTCAAGTTCCCGAACATTACCCGGCCAATCATAATTAGTTAAAAAGTCCATCGCTTCCTTTGAGATACTCTTTACCGGTTTATTCATAGCTGTAGCAAATTTATTAAGGAAGTAATATGCAAGAATTGGGATGTCTGCTCTTCTTTCCCTTAAAGGTGGAACAACAATTGAGAATACATTTAATCTATAATACAGATCTTCCCTGAATTTCCCTTGTTTAACAAGATCTTCAAGAGGTTCATTAGTTGCAATTATAACTCTGAAATCACTATTGATTAATTGATTACCTCCAACGCGACTAAACTGCTTAGTTTCAATCACTCTTAAAAGTTCAATTTGCATTTTGGGTGAAATAGAGCCTATCTCATCAAGAAAAATTGTTCCCCCATCAGCCATTTCGAACTTTCCCCTCCGTTTAAATTGAGCCCCTGTAAAAGCACCTTTTTCATGACCGAAAAGTTCACTTTCCAATAAAGTTTCAGTAATTGCACCGCAATTAACCGGAATAATAGGAAAATATTTTCTTTTGCTGTTAATATGAATTGCCTTGGCAACCAATTCTTTCCCGGTCCCGCTTTCACCTCTTATCATAACAGTTGTATCGGTAGTTGCGACAGTATGAATCAGTTCAAAGATCTTTTTCATTTGCTGACTTTCACCGATAAAATTATCCGGCTTTATAATTTCTTCAATATTTTCTTTTAGCTGAATATTTTCATGCTTAAGAGCTTTTTGTTCCAGGGCTTTCTTTACAAGATGAGCTAATTCATCCGGGTCGACCGGCTTGGTAACATAATCATATGCCCCATCTTTTAATGCAGTTATTGCCGAAGGTACTGAAGCAAACGCAGTAATCAAAATAACAATTGTTTCCTTATCTATTTCCTTAACCTTTTTTAACAGTTCAAGCCCGCTAATACCCGGCATTTTCATATCAACGAGAAGAAGATCATACTTACTTTTATCAAACATTTTTAATGCTATTTCGCCATCTTCTGCAGCTTCAACATCGTAGCCGTCTTCTTCAAACCAATGGAGTAAAGATTCCCTGACTATTCTTTCATCATCAACAATTAATATTTTTTCTTTTCCATTCATATAATTAACCCCTCTAAGAATTTTTTATTTTCGGTAATTTAATTTTAAATGTAGTTCCATTAGGAGAAGTATTTTCAACCTTTATATTTCCATAATGATGGTTAACAATTCCGTAAGCTACAGCTAATCCAAGACCTGTTCCCTTTGGTGCTTCTTTGGTAGAATAAAAAGGTTCGAAAATATGAGGTAAATCTTTTTCGAAAATTCCTGTACCTTCATCAATTATTCTGATTACAGCATAATCTGTTTCCTCATCAATTTTAACAGTTATTTTTCCACAGTTCGGCATTGCTTCAATTGCATTTATTAAAAGAGCCATAAATGCCTGCTGGACTTTATGCGCATTGCAGGAAATCATTAAATTTTCTTTGGAATATTCTTTTACCAGTTTAATTTTATTAATATCAAGATGATGACTGATAAGAGTAATACTTTTATCCATTAAAGAATTAATATTTTCATCATGATATTCACTATTTTCTTTATGAGAAAATAATAGGAGATCTTTAACAATTTTTCCGCATCTAGAAGATTCATCAATTATTAATTGTAAATAATCTATTATTTGCGAGTACTCACCGTTTTTTTCAACCTTCTTTAATTTTTTTGTAATCAGCTTACTGTATGTTAAAATTCCTTCAAGAGGATTGTTTAGTTCATGTGCAACGGTTGCAGAAAGTTTTCCAAGAGATGCAAGCTTTTCAATTTGATTTACCTGGTTATAAATGTTTTTGAGCTCTTCGGTTTTTTCTTTAACCTTTTCGTTTAATGTTTCAGACCAATTCTTTATTGATTCATAAGCTTCATTTAATTTTGAAGACATCTCATTGAAACGTTTTGCTACTTTACCGAGCTCGTCTTTTGAATTTATTGGAATTTTATAATCAAGATTCCCTTTACCTACTTCTTCAATCCCTTTAGATAATTTTCTCATTGGTCTATTAACCAACAAAATTATAAAAGCACCACACGCAATTGCAGTAACTATGGTAATAATTGCTGAATTAATAACAGTTGTTTTTGCTGTTTCAGTTTTTATAGAATCGAGAGGCGCCAGTGAAACCATAACATCCAGCACACCCAAAATCTGTATTTTAGGAGAATGTGCATGACAGTTTGTAGAATTGCAATCTTCTTCATTATAAATTGGATTTATTAAACCCAATACTCTCTTTTTATCGGGCGCAGTAAATATTCTCATTTTACTTTGATTTGTAATAATATTTAGCGGAACTTCAGAATTATGACAAACAATGCAGGCTTCAGCGGTAAGGTTAACTTTTTTGTCAATTTCAGAAGAATCTGTAGAAAAGATTATGGTTCCCTGTTTATTATATATTCTTATTCCTTTTACACCTTCTTCCGTACCAATGGTATTAATGATCTGATATACATCTTCACGCCTGTTTAAGAGCATACTATATCGTGTAGATTTTTTAATCAGATCGCTGATATTATTAGCATTTTTAAAGCTGTTCCTGGTTAAATATCCCTCAAGGTTTGTAATAGAAATGTATGTATAAATCGACAGAATAGTAATTAGAATTACAGAAATTGCAACAATCAGCCTTATGCTAAGCCGGTTCCATAATTTTGTTTTCATCCAACTCCCCTAACATACATTTACACAAACTTAGATAATAATGACTTCACTTTCAACTTATAAATTTTCAATAGAACCATTGCTATTTAAAAACTTCATTTAAGACCGTTAAAAATTCATTTTTACCTAGATATTGATAAAGATACTGAACCGGTTCGCCACCATCCATTAAACTTTTTCCAATACCCGGCTTGTTTTTTATCTGGTTTTTTAGAATAAAAATAATATTATTTTTTTCCAGAATCCAATCGTCTTTTGTTAATTGAATATTACTCATTTCATCTTCATCGAATAATATTACCGAATGCCATTTATTTTGATTAAACTTGTTTGGAGAAATGCTGATTTTACCAATTATTAAAAAATTAATCGGGGAAATAAAATCCTTTTTACCCCAATTCCCTTCCAGAGTAAAAATTATATGATCTTTCTTTATATTATTCCCGGGGAATTCCTGAATATAATTTACGCTTTCAATTAAATAAAGGATGATAGGGTTTATTCCAAGGTAATAGGCATTTCCAAACAAATTTTTGACTACCAGCTGATTTTTCAAATAAATTAGCTTTTCATCAAAAGTTTCATCTTCAATTCTCTTGACTGCACTTTCGAGTAAATCATTATTTATGTTTTCTCCAGGTTTTTGATGTTCCGTTTTTGTTGAGTGGTTTCTGAAAACTTTGTCAAATTCACAATTTTCGCAGTCAAATCCCTTATCGCATAATTTATATGCAACTTGTTGTGAGGTCATCCAGACACATTTTAGATCTTTGGATAAACCCGGTAAATTATCTTTATTTGTTTCCATCTTCTTAAACTCAATCATTTGATAAAATTTGTTGTTTAGATTGAACAGTTAAAACCTCTTCCCCCTTTTCTTTAATGGAATCCTCAGGTGCAAATACATGAAAATTTTCAACAACTAATTTAAAAGCAACCATAGTAATTAATAAGAGAAATAAAGTAATGCCAATTTCTTCAAATGAAGGTCTGTATACCTGCCCTGAAGATCTTACCAAAGATGTTACACAAACATTCATCCTATTAAGAATAAAACCGGAAATTGTAAATATAGAAGCAAAATATAGTCCGGTTCTATTAACTCTATATTTGGGATGTGTTAGAATCAAAATAGGAATAACAGAACCTAAAATTATCTCCAACCAGAAAATATATGTCTCGTTTGCTTGTACAAACAATAACGGCAGCTTCCCTAATACAGATAATTCTGCAAATTTAAAAACGGATTCAATAATGATAACAACTAATACACCTTTTCCTAAACCTGAAAGTATTCTGATATTTAAACCTTGACTAAATGCCCGTGCAGATAAATACGCTTCCAGAATAATCATTGATAAACCGGCGGCAATACATGATATAAAAAAGTGTACAGGTAAAAAAGATGAGTACCATAATGGATATACTTTAGCGGGTGCAATTAAGTATAGTGAACCAAACGAAGATTGGTGTAATGTAGAAAATAAAACTCCAAAAATAACAACAGGGACAGTAATTTTTTTAATAACCTTCAACAATTTTGTTAATTTGTATTTTTCCAGAATTACAGGTGCAAATTCAATTGTTAATACAGTTGAATAACATATTACACACCATGTAATTTCAAACATTACAGAATGGACATTCCACATTACAAGAGGATGCCAGAAATTTTCCGGTCTTCCAAGATCTATTACTAACAATGCTACAACCATCATGTAACCGATATATGCAGTTAAAATGGCAGGACGTGCAATTGATTCATATTTATGATTATTAAAGATATGTGCAGTTGCAGCAATTGTAAATCCGGCCGCAGCTAAACCAACACCTATAAAATCAAAACCAATCCATAATCCCCACGGCACAGCATCAGATAAATGTGTAGACGCACCCAATCCTTTTGAAAACCTGATAATTAAAGAATATATTCCAATTATAGCGATTATAATGCTTACTGCTTTCCAGAAAGTTATTTTCAAAAAGAATTTTTTCATATTACCTGCCTTTTCCAGAATTTAGTTTTTCTTCTTTTGCTATTTGATTTTTTCTTCTAGTAAGCCAGTACATTCCTGTGAGGAAAATTCCCCCAACCGAAACAAATGAAGGGATTTTTTCCATTGCTTGCATTGTAAAATTTGGCATTGATTGTTTTGGTACCTTTGATGAATACCCAAGCTGCTCAAAAGGAACCGGTGAAATTATCAATACATTACTGCCGCCGGCTTCTTCAAGTCCATATATATGCGGATAATATTTATCGGGGTGTTCTTTTATTCTCTTCTTTGCCTCTTTAATAATGTCCGGCATCTTTCCACAAATTGTGGCTTCAACTGGACATGCTTCAGCACAAGCAGTTAATTTTCCTTTTTTCAATCTATCATAACATAAATTACATTTTCTAACTCTGGGTGATGTCGTTCCCCATTCATATCTTGGAACATTATATGGACAGGCCTGCATACAATATCTGCAGCCTATACATTTTTCAGCATCATATAAAACAGGACCTAATTTTGTTTTTTCAAATGCACCAACAGGACAAACAGATACACATGTTGGTTCATTACAATGCATACACATTTTTCTTGCATATTTGTCGTCATATTCTTCCACTACTGTATAAGTTTTATCGGATAAATGATCTTTAAGAAAATCTTTATTTGTTTCGGGAAGGTTATTTTCTTTTTTACAAGCTTCATAACAACTGCCGCAGCCAATACATTCTGAAGCATCAAAAAGCAATCCAATTTGATTGCTGTTCAACAAGTTTTTTTCAGACATTTTTTCCCCTTATATCTTTAAAAATTCATCTTCAAATTTTTTAATTGATTCCTGGTTAAGCTGTGAAATAGCACCTTCAACTATTTTTCCGCCATCGAACATTGTCGCCCCTGCTAATTGAGTCTGCCCTTCTGGAAGACAAGGTTGAACTACGTTATCTCTTAAATAATTTTTTAGTTTTAGGAATTCTACTTTCATCCATTCTACTACCTTTTCATTTGTTTTAAGAGAGGCAGCATTTTTATCGAAATTAACCGGTGACATTATTACTCCCCAATCTTCACCATATGGATCAGAAATATTTTTTCCAATGAGATTATCGTTTATATAATTTATTGTACCATCAATGGGTGAGCGGAAGCTAATAGTTTTTTCTCCCAGCTTAACTTCAACAATTGGATCTCCTTTTTTAACCAATATACCGGGCTTGGTAATTTTTGTTACAATAAATTTCCCAATAGATTTTAAGACAAATTCATCAACACCAATTTTTACCAACCCGTTACCGAGCATTTCAGCCCATGTATGACCTTTGGATATATATGAATCAGCAGGAATTGCTACACATATATTATCGAAAACAACATTCTCGATAATTTCATACTTCTTCTTAAAAGCAGGATGATATTTTTTTTCCGCTCTAATTACAAATGCATCAATTAATAATAAAAGTATAAAGCCTAATAGAACATAAAGTGCAACCATTTTATTTTCCTCAATATTTATTTAAAATCACAATTAATATTAGTCAACTGATATGCCGAGGGAATATCTAAACATTTTAAATGTCTGCAAGTAATTTTATTATAATGAGTTAAGGATGAAATTAGATGGGGAGAAAACCAGGTAAGGTTAAATCAATAATTGTTGAATTTTTTAACACTAAATTTTAATCATAAACCAAAACTTAAAATATTCAACAAAACGAAGGTTTTTTGATGTTGAATATATTATCACCAGGATTGCTGAAAAATTATATACAAAAGTTTTTAATGATTGTATTAAAAATCCTAATCTATAGTTATAAATATAGTTTTTTCCAATAAGCAAGAATAGTGTAAAATTCTTTATTTATAATGAAAAATTTTTTAATAAAATTGTTGAAGAATACAATACTTTTCATTGGCTTGCTTTTTGTCACATTCAGATAACTTATTGAATGATAAATAAAAATGTCTAAAAGAATTTATTATTTAGGGGAATTATGGAGAAACAAAACCGAAGAAACTTCCTAAAAACCGCAGGATTACTGACAGCAACAATTTCAGGTATTTCAACTAAATCAGCAAAAGCAGCCCCTGAAAATATTCTATCTGAAGATAGAATGGGAGTTCTTGTTGACACAACGGTTTGTATTGGATGCCGGAATTGCGAATGGGCATGTAAAAAAGCCCATGATTTACCAACTAAAAGTTTAGAAACTTATGACGATAAATCAGTCTTTAAAAAAATGCGAAGACCTGATGAATCGGCTCTTACAGTTGTAAATCAATACGAAAGTGAAAAGGATATAAACATTCCATACAACGTAAAAGTTCAATGCATGCATTGTGATCACCCGGCATGTGTCTCGGCTTGTATCGTTGGAGCGATGTCAAAACGTAAAAATGGTTCTGTTATATGGGATACAAAAAAATGTATAGGTTGCAGGTATTGTTTAGTAGCCTGTCCTTTCCAGGTGCCTTCATTTGAATATAATACCGCATTAAATCCTGAAATAAGAAAATGTGACTTCTGTTTTGAAAGGACAAAAGAAGGAAAGCTTCCCGCTTGTGTAGAGATTTGCCCTGTTGAGGCAATTACTTACGGTAACAGAAATGAACTTATAAGAGTTGCAAGAGAAAGAATTAAGAAATACCCGGATAGATATATCAATCACATTTACGGAGAAAATGAGGTTGGAGGAACTTCGTGGATGTATTTAGCAGGACAGGATTTTTCCAAGCTTGATTTTCCAAAACTTGGTACAATACCCTCACCTGGAGTTTCCGAATCTATTCAACATGGAATATTTGCGTATTTCGTACCCCCTGCTTCTTTATTTGCATTGCTTGCAGGTATTATGTGGCTGGCTAAAAAAAGAAATGAGAAAGAGGGAGAGAAATAATAATGGAGTCATATTTAAAAGCTGTGCCTATAAGGAAAAAATTTTTTACTCCCGGCGTTATTGTATTAATTATTCTCGTAATAAATGGATTAATATTTTTAGCGGGAAGATTTTTATTTGGAATAGGAGCAGTAACAAATTTAAATAATCAATACCCATGGGGATTATGGATTGGAGTTGATGTAGCAGCTGGTGTTGCCCTCGCAGCAGGCGGTTTTACAAGTGCCGCACTTGTTTATATTATGCATCGAGAACGATTTCATGCTATAGCCAGGCCTGCTCTCCTAACCGCAATGCTGGGTTATACTTTTGTAGCAATTGGTGTTGTTACAGATATAGGCAGATGGTATTATGTTTGGCATCCATTAATAATGTGGAACGGTAGTTCGGCATTATTTGAAGTTGGTATTTGTGTTATGATGTATATGACTGTCCTGTATATTGAATTCCTTCCTGTTGTAACTGAGCGATTTATTGGAAAAGTAAATTTTCGGAAATTTTTTTCATTCTTAAATAGACCCCTGGAAAAAATATTAATAATACTAGATAAAGGATTGGGGAAAATAATTTTCATATTCATAATCCTCGGGGTTGTTTTATCAACTTTGCACCAATCCTCATTGGGAACATTAATGGTAATAGCCGGACCCAAAATGCATCCGCTATGGCAAACACCGGTTTTACCGCTATTATTTTTATTATCCGCAATTTCGGTTGGATTTCCGATGGTAATTTTCGAGTCGATGATTGCTGCAAAATCATTTGGGGAAAAACCTGAAATGGAAGTTCTGACTCCTTTAGGTTTTTCGGTTGCTCCATTGCTTGGAATATATTTAGCTTTTAAAATCGGTGATATGTTTATTCGTGGAACTTTCGTTTACTTAACCGAAATAAACACAGCCAGCGTGATGTTCACAATTGAAGTTGTGGTTGGTGTTATTATTCCTTTAAGAATGTTTTTGTCTAAAAAAGTCTTGGAAACACCATCACTTCTTTTTACAGCATCATCCTTGGTAATATTCGGTGTTTTATTAAACCGTATTAACAATTTTATCGTGGCCTATACACCGCCGTATTCATTCGGTTCATACTTCCCGTCATTTGGAGAAATATCGGTAACAGTAGGATTTGCGGCTTTATTAGTTCTTATTTATAGAATAATTGTAATGAATTTCCCGGTTATAAGTCAACCGGATAAACAATATGTAATAACAACTAAATATACTGTTAAGGGATAATTATGAGAGGGATTATTAGGGGATTTTTGTTTTTTACAGCTATTGCTTTTGCTCAAAACCAAACTAATCTTTCAGAGCAGACAAAGGTAAATAATTTTCAAAATCATCCGCTTCAGCAAATAAACTGTAAAACATGCCATTCATGCAATGTTCCTACAAAACAAGATCCTTGTTTGAATCCTTGCCCGAGAGATTTAATGATTACGGTAAATCAATCACCTGAAAAAGGACCGGAAACAGTTAAACTTGATGAACTTTCTAATAAATATATGCCGGTCATATTTTCTCATAAAATTCATGCTCAGATGTCTCAAATGTCGGGCGGATGTAAAGGGTGTCATCATTATAATACTGCGGGACCAATTTTATCTTGTGTTAATTGCCACAGTACTGAAAGAAAAAGGGAAGATATAAGCAAACCTGATTTAGAAGCAGCTTATCATCGTCAATGCATTAATTGTCATAAAGAATGGAGTCATTCTACCGATTGTAATTCATGCCATGCTCTTAAAGGTTCTTCTAAATTAATAATAGAAAAAGAGGAGGCAAAAATAAAAGGTAAAGATCACCCAAATGTTAACCAACCTAATGAATTAGTATTTGAAACAAATTATAAAAAAGGAAAAATTGTTACATTTTTCCACGATCAACATATTAATCTTTTTGGGATAGAATGTGTAAATTGCCATCAGAAAGAAAATTGTACAAGATGTCATGATAAAGAAATTAATACAAAGGTGATTTCTTCCAGTCTGCCAATAAAAATTCAGAAATCACAAAGTGAGCATCACCAGCCTTGCTTTAAATGTCATGCTGATGATCAATGCAGCAAGTGCCATCTGGATAAACGGGCGGAACTATTTAATCATAAAATCAGCACCGGGTGGGCACTTAACAGGTTTCATGAAAAACTCGAATGTGTAAAATGTCATTTAAATAATAATTTTGCTAAGCTTGATAACAATTGCACATCATGTCATAAAAATTTTGCAGTTGATTTATTTAATCACAGTATTACAGGTTTAAAATTAAATGAAACTCATTCGGCTCTTGATTGCGGTGATTGTCATATTGATAATAATTTTGCAGTAGAACCAAGCTGTAAAAACTGTCACGATGATAAAGGTTTTCCAAAAGATAAACCTGGAAACATGGTGAAAATTTCACGAAAATGATATTATACCAGGGACAAGAAACTCATGTTGAAAAAAATAGGATTTAAATTAATAATTGTTGTTGGTATTACTGCGGTTTTAATAATAGGAATATTTTCTTTCTACAATATCCGTTCGGAGAGTAATGCCCTTCTTGCAGAAGTCGAAAGACATGCAAATCAATTAAGTGAAACAGTAAAGCACAGCACCCGTTATGATATGCTGCTTAATCAAAGGGATAGAATTCATACAACAATAAATACGATTGGTGAACAACCCGGGATTCATGATGTAAGAGTTTTAAATAAAGTTGGTGAAATTATTTATTCTTCTCATGAAGATGATATAGGTAAAATGGTAGATAAAAAAGCAGAGAGCTGTTATGCCTGTCATGCAGCCAATAAACCTCTGGAACGTTTAGCAATTAAAGATAGGACAAGGATTTTCAGGTTAAATCCAGATTCATCAAGAGTTTTGGGTATAATTAGTCCGATTTATAATGAACATTCTTGCTGGTCGGCCGATTGTCATGCACATTCGAAAAGTCAAACCGTCCTCGGTGTTCTTGATGTTACCATTTCTCTAAAAGATGTAGATGAACAAATTCGTAAAGGTGAAATTGATACAGCTGTTTTTGCTTTAAGCGCTGTAATTGCACTAAGCTTATTAATTGGATTTTTTGTAAAAAAATGGGTTGATAATCCCATAAAGGAATTATTAAATGCTACCCATGAAGTTGGTACCGGAAATTTAAATTATACTATTGAAAATAAAAGAGATGATGAATTTGGAATGCTTGCAAGATCATTTAATAATATGACTCAGAAACTTTCCGAAGCAAGAATACAACTTTTTCAATCGGATAAGATGGCTTCACTTGGCAGATTAGCTGCCGGAGTAGCGCATGAAATAAATAATCCCTTAACCGGGGTTTTAACTTACAGCAGCTTCCTTTTGAAAAAGACTCAGGATAATCATGAAATAAATGAAGATTTAAAAGTAATTGTTAGAGAAACAAAAAGAAGCCGTGAAATCGTTAAAAGTCTTCTTGATTTTGCACGACAATCCGTACCGAAGAAGAATTTGGTAAACATAAATGAAATTGTTGAACATGCAATAACGGTTGTTGAAAATCAGCTGTCACTAAATCACGTGCAATTAAATAAAGAACTTGAAAAGACTCTGCCTGAAACTACACTCGATTCAAACCAGATGCAGCAGGTAGTTATTAATCTTTTGGTTAATGCTTCGGATGCAATAGGTCCTAAAGGCGGTATAATAACTATTTCAACCGCTTTATTAAAATTATCTCCTTATGGAATTACGCATATTAAAAAAGCAACATGCCCTAAAAGACATGATTTAATGGATAACGAATATAAAATCGATGGCATGCCTTCAATTAAATTGAAAATTATTTCAAATGGAAATGAGGGTTTTGTAAATCTTGATCCGGTTTACGGAAGGAATAAACATCATTTTGATCTTTCATTTAATCTTGAAGGTAAAAATGATTTTCAAGTTGTGTGTCCTAAGTGTGGTATGTCATTAATAGAAGAAAACAAAAGATGCCCTGAGTGTAATGCTCCTTTATACAACCTGGAAATTCCTTCGCAGGGCAATGTTGAAGGATGCATAACAAAAGAATGTTCATGGCAAAAGTGGGAAGCTGTTGATATTGGCGGATTGAAGGAATATATAGAAATCAGAATTTCGGATACAGGCTGTGGTATTGCAAAAGAAAATTTATCAAAAATTTTCGAACCTTTTTATAGTACAAAAGGACAAAAAGGTACCGGACTTGGATTGGCGGTTATCTGGGGAATAATTGATAATCACAACGGTACAATAAATGTTGAAAGTGTTTTAAATAAAGGAACTACTTTTATAATGCGTTTACCCTTAAAGCCAAATAAATAGCGATGAAAAAACAATGGGATATATTGATAATTGATGATGAACAGGTTGTTATTGATGCTGTGGTTAAAATTTGTTCTTCGGAAGGCTATAGTGTAGACTGGTCTATTGATGCAAAAGATGCATTAAATAAATTCGATAAAAACAGTTTCAGACTAATTATTTGCGACATAATGATGCCAGATATTGATGGTTTCAAATTTTTGGATGAATTGAGAAAAATGCAAATTTTGTCCATTGTAATAATGACAACCGGGTATTCAACTGTTGAGAATGCAGTAAAATCTCTTTATAATGGAGCAATTGATTTTATCCCAAAACCATTCACTGCCGATGAATTAATAAATTCGGTTGAAAGAGGAATGAAATATCTTGAAATTCAAAATTCTTTAAATAATTTAAAAAATGATGATGAATCAATTATCTTTGTACCATGCCCGGCAAAATATTTTAGACTCGGATACTCAAGCTGGGCTGCACTTGAGGATTCAGGTACAATATTAATTGGTGTTACAGATCTTTTTCTTAAAACAATTGATTCGCTGTCGGAAATAGATTTTTTTAATATTGATGATGAGATTGTTCAAGGAAATCAATGCGCTTCACTAAAAGATAAAAATGGAAGGATTCATCCTTTACTTTCACCGGTCAGCGGCAGGATAATTGAAGTAAATAAAGCATTAAGAAGAAATAATAGCTTGATTGAAAAAGATCCATACTTCGAAGGATGGTTTTACAGGTTAATACCTTCGGACAGTGAATATGAAATTAAAAATTTAACTAATTGCAGTTCTGATAGATTATGAAATTAACAATAAAAAGAAATAATACCGGTTTAATTACTATGAAAAATATGACCGGGAATATATTTAAGGAGAAGATCATATGCCACTTTTTATATTAGCAGTAATCATTTTTATTATCGCTGATATTCTAATTAGATATTTTAATAAAAGGATCAGTGAGAATAAAGCACGTAAAGAAAGAGAAGAAGTTTTAGCTGAAAGCTTAAATCTTGATTTCAGCAGTGAAGCCAAAACATTAAAACGTGCCGAAGTTAAAAATCCAATAGCAAAAATTTTATGTGTTGATGATGAAGCTGTTATTCTTGACAGCTTTAGAAAAATTCTTGTTCTGGATGGATACGCTGTTGATACCGTTGAAAATGGTAAGGAAGCTGTTGGTTTAATTCAATCCCATCATTATGATTTTGTTTTTACAGATTTGAAGATGCCAATTATGGATGGTGTAGAAGTAACTAAAGCTGTCAAACATTTACGACCGGATATAGATGTTGTAATTATCACCGGATTTGCAACCGTAGAAACAGCCGTTGAATGTATGAAATATGGAGCAATGGACTATGTCCAAAAACCATTTACGGATGATGAGCTGCTCGCATTTGTAAAGAAGACACTAATTAAAAGACAGGACAAGATACAAAAACAGCTTAGACCGAAAGTTCATATTACTCATCTGGCAGACGCAAAAAGTTCCATGCTCGTTGATTTTGCTATACCCGGCGGTGTATTTATTTCTAATGGACATTGCTGGATTAGCATGGAACAGGATGGTAAAGCAAAAGTAGGAATAGATGACTTTGCAAAGAAAATGATTGGGAAAATCGATGCAATTGAGTTCCCAAACCTTGGTATGAATATAAAATGCGGGCAGCAGCTTTTCACCATAAAACAGGGCTCAAAAACAATTACATTTAATTCACCTATTATGGATTTTCCATCCGAAGCAACAAACGAAAGCA
>CAYUVK010000046.1:27398-37365 GCA_964448105.1 uncultured Ignavibacteriaceae bacterium | reverse complement strand
TGGCTGGGCAAAAGTTAGAAAAGAAAAGAGTATAGAGAATAGTAGAATTGAATGAGCAGGAGTTTTAGTTTTTAAATAACCCATGACTCACCTCATTTTGTTTTAGAAATAAAAATTATTTTTTCATATGATTCACATTTCTAGTATTAAGGTACTGTAACTAAGCTGCATTTTATTAACATGTAGTGTAAAATTCCATAGGCTTTACTTGTTTAATTTCATTTCAACTAAATTATAAACAACCGCCTTTAATCAATGATAATTTTTTTATTTTGGATTTACTCCTATTTATTTTCCGTAAGTAGAAACTACACCGCCAGCCTTTGCCTAAGTGAAGTTTCGGCTTCATTCAGGCAGCCCAATTATGCTATAAAAACCGTTATTATTTAGCCGGATGTCGAAACCTAAACAGTCTGCCCCGGTTTGTGTGTTAACACACGTATACTGACTGTTGGTTAAAGTTGTTTTTTATATTTTTTTAATAAAATATTTTATGATAAAAGATAATAAAATTTAAACGTATTTTACAATTATTTATAATCTTTTTATCATTTTTCAACGTCTCAAAATGAAAATTATTACATGATAAAATATCAATATAAAAATACATTTGTACTTTTTAATTGCGGGTTATGCATAAAATATTTTTTAATTACTCAATTATGGATAATGAAAAATTGGCTTGAGTTGCCAGTTATGTACCAATATTATACTATTTCTAAATTATTCTTTTGATAGTTTAGTAATATTTCCATCGTCATAAATTTCATTTAAACCTATAACTTTATTCTTATTTTTAATAAACCTTACCCTAAAGAAATCGTAACCCTCGATTAAAAAATATTCATTTGAAATAGCAAACATTTTTCTTTTTGTTCGACCTTTATACTGGTAGTATAAACCATCACTCTCATAATAGATGTTTCTATTACCATATGTACCATTATATGCTTGCAATATATTTCCCGGTACTGAAATGGGATTATTCAAAGCATTAATACCATCTATATACCACTGATATTTATTTTTAATGGTTTCATCACTGGTTTCTTTTTTTAGCTGATGCAACAGATTTATATGAGCGATTTTTAACGCGCTATCAGATTTGACTTCGATATTAGGTTTTATTCCTACTCCCTCCCAACCGGATTTATCATATGAATATATTTTCTGCCAGGTAGGAATACGCAATATATATCCTCCAAATAAAATGATATGTTCTACCGGATTTTCTGCTCCGGCAGTCGTTTCACCTATAATAGAAATATTCTTGCTGAAAAATCTCATAATATTTGTAAATGCTTCCGCTGCAGAAGCAGTTGATTTTGAAGTAAGAATAACAATAGGGATATCCGTCAGCTTTTTCCCGGGAACATAAAGGGACGGCACTGATGCAAAATATGAATTATCCAAAGTTGAGTGTGTGATACTAAAAATGATATCATCATTGTTATTTATAAAATAGCTTGCTAGAAAAGTTACCATATCATCCCATCCCCCGCCATTTTTGCGTAAATCTATAATGATTGCATTACAATTTGAAAAAAAGTTCATAGCAGCAACGGCAGTCTCCCCGGCATATTTTAAGGAAAAAAAAGTCCGCAAGTCCAGATAACCAATATTACCTTCAAGTATTTTTAATTCCTTAAAACCAAAATTATTCCATCGTTCCGATTCGAAAGTTAAATCTGCATATGATTCACTTTTTTCTCCGGTATCTTCCTCCTTTTTAAGTTCCGAAGCCATTGCTGAATCATATATAATTCCCAGATGTCCATCTTTGCTTGAAGATTCCAGATCATCATTTAAATGCTGGACAAATTCAGAGGGAAAATTGTAATTAGAATATTTCCCCTCTTCATAATTTTTAAGAATATCCAAGCTGGTTTTTTTACCTATTTCGGGGATTGGATACAGTTTCTCCAACTTTGAACAAAGCGTTTCTACAATTTCTTTTTTTTGCGCTCTAGATAATTTCTCTTGCGCCAACGAGTAAAAATTGAAAGTAAATAAAAATACGAAAGAGAAAGCGGTAAGAATAAATATTCTATTATGCCATATTGTTATTTTAGATTCTTGTAACATAAACAACCTTATATTTTTTGTATATAACAGCTTTGAACTCCAGCCCAGATTATCAGGTCTAATTAGAAAGATGAGGCTGATGCAATGAATAAGACCACCGGCTTATTTACTTGGTAGCTACCACCTATTCTTTTAATCGGTTTACTCTTTTTGATACTATTTTTTTAATTTTCTTATAAGATGGAGGTGGACCGATTCTTATTTTTTTCCCATCAACGAAAAGAGCATCAGATATTCCCCATTCAATTAGAGTTTCCTTATTTGATGTAGATATTTCTTGAAATTCTACTTTTTCTCCAAAGTCTGATGATGCTCTTTTTGCTCTTTCGTATACCATATTTTGTGCAGGACACCATCCATTAATAAATGATGTTACTGTAACTTTCCCCTCTGTTAATTGTGGTTTCCTTTTTTCTTTAATCCACCGGGGAGGAGTTGCTTCTTCTGAAAATGGTTTCCATAATAATACCGCCATTCCATTTTTATCAATTTTTCTATACCCTTTTTTTTTAAACCAGGATGCTTTCATCCAGAATGGTAAAGAAAGACCCCATGCTGCAATTCCTTTTCCATTTAATGATTTTACATCTTGCTCAGCTGCTTTTAGCAACTTAGTACCAATACCTCTTTTCTGAAAATTTCCTACACCTTTATTATGTCCGTGTACCCAAATACAATTGATAAAATATAATTCTTTTCCTTCGACCATAGAATATTCAATAGGAAGGTATTGAATCATACCATACACTTTATCATTTTCTACAGCAATCTTTACTCGAAGTCCTTTGTCTTTGAATTTTTGAAACCACATTTCTTTATGATTGCCTGCTTCCTTTATTTCATCCGACCAATCTTCAAGGCACATAAAATATATCGAATAATACTTTTCATTAAGATCAATTATATCCATATCATTATTCCTTTATATACATTATTGACAGCTAACATATATGCTGCTTTATATTATTTATTGTACCGTGTATTTCGAGAGTATCGCTAGTTAAATAATTATCATCCCATTTATTTTACAGCCGGATATTTCTTGTACAATAAGAATACTCTCCATAAAGTATATATCCCTGCAAGGGTAAATAGTATTCCTATTGTATGAGTTAAAAAATATCCTGCCGTTCCCTTAATACCGTTAAAATCATTACGGGCTCCCAGAACAAATGCGAAATAATTATTAAAAACATCATATAGGGGACTCAAAACAAACAAAACAATTACCAAACCATTTATAAAAGAATTTATTATTTTTTTTCTTTTTAATAGAATATAACCTATAAACAAAAAAATTAGATCTCTAAAATACGGAGCTGTAAGCGAGATAAAACTCTGATATCCATTTTCAAAATCGGCATTTAGATATCCTGTTTTAAAATCACCTTCCCAGAAATGTGGTATTAGTTGATAATCTTTAATCTCTGCACCGGTTATCAAGCAACCAAATGCATGACATAATTCATGTAATAAGGAATATGTAGCAAGCCATATTAAATAGAGTAATACAACATACAGAACATATAATTTGTAACTTTTATGGGTAATTTGATAAAAAACTATCAAAGGAAGAATAATTAATAAAGCAAGCTCAATTGTATTTATTACATCATCCATAGTTAATTTAATCAGTCATGTTGATTTTCTTGATTACATAACTATTAATTATTAAGTCAAGGATTTCCTTTGGGAGAATTTAATTTTTTAAATTTAATAAGCTTAAAATTTAGAAATGAGTTAATATGTGCTCTGTACAATTACATTCCCCAAAAGTTCTCAATGTTAATACAAATTAACTCTTTTTATTTATAATAGGCAAGTGGTTTTTCAGCGGTAAAAAAACTTATTGCCTGTTATAGCTATCATAATTGGTAATAACCAATTCGGAGATTTTACCCCTTCTTTCTGCAATACAATTAATCATTCTGTTTGCTTCTACTTTGTTTATTTTTATGTTTTTTCCTTTGTAATGGCGATAAAAGAAATTCCCCTTGGGGTCGGAGTTGCTAAGCATCAATCTAATATCGTGTTTCTCATTTAAAGATTTAAATATTTGAGCAAGCTCTTTTTGCTCTTCTATTCCAAAATTAAATTTGCTGTAGGATGTAAAACTTGAAGTTTTGTTTAAAGGCATATAAGGGGGATCAAAATAAACAAATGAATAATTTTTTATCTGTTTTGTCAGCTCCCGGAAATCTAGTATTTTAATTTTAACATTTTGAAATGCTTTATTAACCAAACACAAATTACTTTCATCGCATATTTTTGGATTTTTATAATCACCAAAGGGAACATTAAAATCACCCGATTTATTAAATCTAAATAATCCGTTAAAACAGGTTCTGTTAAGAAAAATTAATTGGGAAGCCCTATCAATCCAGCTAACCGAATACTTTTTTGAAATATTATTTTTCTCATTGTTAAGTTTTTCCCGTACTTTAAGATAAAATGTTTTTCTATCCTGTTTTTCAGCCAACGAAAAATATTTCTTTTCATAATACTTAAGACGGTCTATAAGTTCAGAAACATCTCTTTGAATTACTTTATATATCCTTATTAACTCATCATTTATATCATACAAATAAAAATTTTTTACTGGGAATTCTTTGGATTTCATATAGAAAAATACGGCCCCGCCCCCTAAAAAAGGTTCATAATAATTTTCTATTTCACCGGTTTTTATTTCAGCAGGAAAAAACTTTTCAAATTGATTCAGCAGCTGCCCTTTACCGCCGGCCCATTTAAGAAAAGGTTTTGCATATAAGTTATTTTCATTGTACATATTACCAAATTATTTAAAAATCCTGTGAATAAAAAGTTATTATATTTAGGGAGCTTGCTTTTTGATTAATACATAAAATGCAAAATGAACATAGAAATAGATAAAAGTATTTTTGAAGCGTTTCCCAAATCAGAAAGTCAACGGCTTTTTTACAGGGAGATCACATTGAGTGATTCTAGAGATATACTTCTAATCCGTTCTAACGATGAAGTTATGAAATTTATGGATAGGTACAAAATGGAATCACTTAAAGATGCAGATGATTTTATAAAGTCCGTTGTTGAATCTTATAAAAACAAAAGAGGAATAAGCTGGGGAATAATTGAAAAAGATACAAATAAATTTATAGGTTACTTCGGATTTTGGAGGATAATAGCAGAACACTGCCGGGCAGAAATCGGATATGCTCTAAAACCGGGATATTGGGGGAAAGGTTATATGACTGAAACTATACAAGCATTAATAAGATACGGTTTCGGAAAAATAAAATTCCACAGCATTGAAGCGAATGTAAATCCTCAGAATGAAAGCTCAATAAGATTATTGGAAAAGCTGGGATTTAAGAAAGAAGCTTATTTTAGAGAAAATATTTTATTTGATAATAAGTTTATTGATAGTGTAATTTATTCATTACTTGAAAAAGATTTTATTGATGTTTAAGGTGTTACTATATTAAAAAAAATTAAAATTTTTTATGTTTCTTATTCTGCAAAAGCATTTGAACGAAAATCTCAAAAATGTCGAATGCGTAAACTGTTTACCTGCCTCTGGCTGGCTTAAATTGCTATGTTAGCTGTTGCATTACTTATCTAAATAGTTAATGAATACTCTAATTGTTTTCAGCCGTGTAATTCTACTTCGCCCTTTTCAATACATTGATGTTTGTTTTGACTTTGCAAATTTTAAGGGTATCTTTTTATTAAAACAAGATTATCTTAAAAATAAAAATTCGCTTTTGACTTTTTACCAGAATGATTTATCTTATCAAGTAAGCTTTCTTTCTTCAATATATTTCACATCTATAAAATTACACCGACTGAAGCAGTAGCTGAAATTTTCTTAAATGAATTATAATTAACATCAACTCTAAATGCTCCTAATATTCTTGAGAGCCCACCATATACTTCCCAATAAGGACCATCCATTGGTGAGCCGGTCATATAACCGGATTTATTCCAAGTTTTCAGTACACTAATTCCCGTGATAAAATCAAGATAGAGATCTGAAATGAAATTTAAGCCAAGCGCTTGAAACGGGATGGTTCTCCAGTTATGTTCAACATGCACGGCAACCATCCCGTTACCTGCAAATTTATATGGATTCAAACCTTTAAATACCTGCGGAAGGGAAAAAAATCCCAATGCCGTACCAGGACTAAATAAATGCTGCGGCCCGTAGTTCCCGGTTATCATTCCTGCATCGATAATTATTTCGAGGTATGGGGCGATGAATAATTCTTTGTATAGAGTTTTTGTTGTAAATTCCCCAATAACGTGAAAGCTTTTATAATTGAAATTACTGCCGAACGCCGGATTGGAAAAATCGAATTGTGCAGTTAAACCGTCTTCAGGAATAAATTGAATTTCCATGGGATCTTTTCCTAATGATATATTCAAATAAGTTTTCCGGTCAAATCCTTCAACAATTTCTGGATTTACTCTCGGTGTCCTGTTTGTTTTGATAATGGTATGATATTTCATTTCTGGTAAAGAACTTTCTTTTTCAGATACAAAACCTAATTTTAAAGAAAAATTATTTCCATAGTATTTATTTATTCCTAAAGAAAATCCTGATGATAAATAATAGTTAAATTGATCATCGAACCCGGCTGTTACTGCAATAGCATTCATAAATTCCGTATATGGAGTAAACAACTGCCAACGTTTAGATTCATTAAAAATTGCCGCTTCAATTCCGTTAATTAAAAAATTTTTCAATCTATAATTAATTGTCAATTCACCTTCCGGTTTTTTTCTCTGAAAAGAATAGCCGCCTGACAAATCCATAAATAATTTATCTTTAACAACGGGCCCGTTAAAATACGGCCCGATCAAGATCCCGGTGACACGGTTGTTGCCAAATGTTATATATTTAGTTAAAAATCCCGATGCTGAAGATAAAAAACTCCGCGTTGTGTCATTTTGATTTCCCGGTTCAGGAATTAACCCGGCAAGTACACCTTTTACTTTGATCATCTTCTCAATTGTTTTTGTGCTATCAAGATCTGCATAAGCTTTTATTTCTGATTTAGTTAGAGGAATTGGTCGTTGAGCATTTATTTCACGGCGTGTAAATTCGAAGGGTTTATTTCCTTTCCCGACAGTATCAGTAGTATAACCGCCATATTTTGATTTAACAGCATTATCAATTGAATCTGGAATCGGGATATTAATTTTATATCCGGTAATACTATTAAATTCTTCTATTTGTATTTTATCCAATGCAATTAAACCTTGTAAGCTAAATACGAATCCTGCCCTGGTTTCAATATAATTTGGGAGCCAATAACCATCGTATTTACCAAGCTGCTGAACAAATTTTGCTGATAAATTATTTATAAAAGGAAATCTCACACCTTCGTTGGTTTTTAGATTGGCGCTGGTTAAAGCATAATTGCTGCTTTCAATTGTAATTTCACCCTGAAGTAAGGGCTGAATTTTGGAACGGGGGATAACTTTTATCTTATAGATTTCCCTTCCTTCCGATTCGGTAACATTCAGCAATTTATAATCATAGTAATCGAATGCATTATCGGCAATCGGCAGAAAAATTTTATTCATCATCAAAGTTAAAGTATCTTTAGAAAAATCAATATAATAACTTTCCGAAATTGAGAAATCCATCGAATGAATTTCCTTCTTCTGGTTTTCGGTTTTATGGGTAGATAAAATAAATTCCTTTTCCCATTTATCTATTTTATTATAACCCTTTACAAAAGTTTCTTCTATTGCTGCAACTTCGCCAGCAGATTTAAGTATCTTTTTGGAATAGGCGTCGTACTCAAAATCTATTAATCCTTTTCTATTTGCCTTCTTTCTTTCTATCGCTTCACGGATGATCCTGTAAGCCGGATCTTCATTTGCTTTTACAACAATTTCACCTAATTTTATTGCTTCAGGCTCAAGATTTACATTTATGCTTTGATTTACCGGAACATTAACCGTAAGTGTATCGGTTTTATAGCCGACGTAGGAAAAAATTAATTTATATGTTCCCTCATTTAATTTCAGTAGGAATTGTCCGTCGTAATTTGTTGTTGTTCCGTTTGTAGTTCCATAGATACGGATGCTTGCATAAACGAGAGGTAAACCGGATTCTTTATCTTTAACTACCCCTGTAACTTTATATATTTGAGCGAAGGTTGTGTTTATAATCAGTAATAAGAAGACTAAAAATTTATTCAATACTATATTTTTTCATTATGTCGATTAAATATATAGACGAAAATGCTTTATAAAAAGTTACATAAATAAATTAAAACAGAATTAAAAAATTATAGAGTCTGTTGGTTTATTAAATATTTATTCGTAACATTTTCCGATTATCAGCTATCGACCATGCAATTAAGCCCCGCCAGGAGGACAGGCAGCAGCCCAGATTAAGAAACTTAAATAAATCACTTTGATAATTATTAGTTTTCTTAACTATTAGTGAAACTCCTTGATTAATTGTCCGAAACCAAAGACTTCGAGTAGGAGGATCGTCAACAAGGGAATAAGCTTTGCAAGGTAACCCCTCCGTAAGAAAAATTATTTCGAATCCAGTATATTTATTAAAAAGAGAATAAAAACCATTTTTAGGAAACCGCCAAAAATCCCAAGGCATTTCGTGCTCTGGCCATACAGGATGTGTTGAAATATAAAGATAACTACCTATCTTCATTACTTTATTAATTTCAAGAACCGCCTTCCAGGGAAATAAAAGATGTTCAAAAACAGAAATACAATAAACAAGATCGAAGTGCTCGGAAGTAATGTAATCTGAAAGTTTATGAACATCTCCAACTATATCTACACCTTCTCCAGGAAGAATATCAAATCCTACATATTCTTTGCAATGTGGGAACATACCTCTACGTGTAATTCCGCTTACATTTCTTGATCCAATTTCTAACACTGAAGGAGCCTGTATTGCTTTCCCAATTGAAAGAAACTCATTGTATATAGCATGATAAGGATCATTTGCGCCCTGTTTGATGAAAGGAAAATGAAGCAAATCAATAAATTTAAAATAAACAGCTTTCACATATTCGAAAAAAGTTAATTTCATAAATAATCCTTTTTTATTTAAAAATTCTTCAAAAAGAAGACTGATCTTCTGAAAGCCATATAACTTATTGTTATACTATTCAGTAACCTTATTCTAAATGACTATATATAATCATAACATGCCTACATATAATCATTTTCTGTTTTAATATCTAAATAAATACATTCCCCAATCTCTAATTTTAAACAAATTAACTCTTTTTCTTATTAATAGGCAAGTAATTTTTATAAATGTATATAATGTTTCTCTGTATCGACTAGCCTTAAAAAAATAGGTCGTTATGGCAAATAAATTAGGAGGGTTTTTAGGTTGGTTAAAACCGGGGTTCAACAATCGTGAACCCCTTCACTAAATTTAATCTCAATAATTTCTTAGATAAAATACTTTTCTATTCAATCTATCTTTTACATCCTACATATTGAACCAGTACGTAAACTTAACCATATAAATATTATCCGGGTGCAGATCAAACAGCTTCCTTGCAGTTCTGTTGAATTGAAAGTCGCCTACGTTCTCGCTTTCGGACCTGCTTTGCGTCCATACAAAATAAACAACAGAGCCCGGCGAATATTCCCACCTGAGAACAGCGTTCCCCCTTAAAGACATAAAATTAAAATTAGGATCATCAAAGCTTATCTGCTGTGCAGGGCCCTGTCCATCGGGATCAATTGTATAAGTACCGTCTTCCAGTTTAACATCCTGGTAAACATTAAAGTCATAAGTCTTTGGATGTGCGAGCTCTTTTATATGTGTATAATTCCCTGTAGAGATCAGCGGCTGTGCATAAAACTGCAGACTTAATTTGGGAGTGAAAGTCCAGTTCAGCCT
>CAYUVK010000046.1:0-27298 GCA_964448105.1 uncultured Ignavibacteriaceae bacterium | reverse complement strand
CGAAACAACCCAGCTTTTCCTTGAATCGGAATTTATACCGCCGTCAACCTCATAACCGGGAGTATTGATCGATAACGGACCTCCCCGGGTCAAAGTGTTATTTACAGTTTGCGGATTATATGCAAGGTTCCACCATACGTTATAATAGTTTGGGAAAGTTATATTACCGAAGTGGAAAACTCCCTGCCAGGTAACGTCACTGTCATAGTTATAGCTTCTGAACAATGCACCGCCGAGTTCAAGATAATGATAAAATGAAGTCGGCTTATCCCAAAAATATCCTGCCCCGAAATGCATATTAATAATGTCCGTCCTATAGATAAATCCGAGATCATTTAGATCAAAGCCCGGAGAGATAAAACCAAAGGCGGTATTAACAAAAACATTCCCCTTCTGCTTGTTTAAATAGAAACGTCCGGCATAACCAGTTAGAGAAGTTGCAGAACTGTCCACTCTCGAATATTTGGAGTCGGGTCTTTGAAAATAATGCTGCGAATTTTCCTGGAGCTGGATCATTCTTTCGGTCGTACCGGTTACATTGCTCATTCCCAGCCATCCGGTAGCTACCCATGTTTTGGAAGAATCAAGGAATGTCCATCCGTCGATCCCGCCTGTAAAAGCACCTTTATTTATATCATTACTTAAGCTTTGATTTTTGAAAAACCTTGAAGTTAATGTAGATATAAAACCAATCCCCTGCCTTCCTTCATTAATTTCTTTTTGACCTCTTACAACACCGTAATAAGTCATCGGTTCAACTTCAATATTTGATCTGTTTCCATTATTAGAATAATCGGCAAACTCTCGTTGAGTTAAAGCAGATATTACACCGATATTCCAGCTTTCAAAAACTTTCCCGGTTAATTTTGCGGCACCTAAAATATGTGTACCGTCGGGAACATCCTGGTAATTGTTATCGGGAATGCCTCCCTGCGGCGGTCTTCCGATACGCCTGCTGTAAAAGAAATTTGGTCCTCCCCAATTGAAGCTCCAATAGTTATTTGCTCCTCCATACCCGAAATTAAAAATGGTAGAGCCTTCAATAAAGAAAGGTCTTTTTTCATTAAAAAAAGTCTCAACGTCACTTAAATTTATTACCGCCGGGTCTATTTCAACCTGTCCGAAATCGGGATTAACAGTAGCATTTAATGTCAGGTTTGATCCAAGCCCCATCTTTAAATCAACCCCGGCAGCAGGTGTATACCTTGAACCGTCATTAAAAGGATTATTAGGATCGTGAAGCGAATATTCTGCTCTTGTTGTAACATACGGAAGTATCTCTATTTTATCGGAAGGATGTATATTATCCAAGCCCTTTAATTCCGCAAAATGCGAAACAAAACCTGATTCATTTTTAGGTACATATACTAAATAGTCGTTCTCGTTTCTTCTTGCTATTATTCTTTTAAAGTTTATACCCCATACATTATTCTTTTTATCATCAAACCTGAGCTGTGAAAAAGGAATCCGCATTTCAACAGTCCACCCCTCTTTATCAATGTTTACTTTCCCTTCCCAGACTCCGTCCCATGAATTATCACTCCAATCATCATTATATAAAACGCCGTCATATAAAGTTCCGGCAGCAGATAAAGCAAAATAAAACCCGCTGCGTTTGTCATTATAAGGGTCCAAATAAGCTAAAAATCCATCGGTGGTTGCATCCACATCTCTCCGGGATAGTCTTGAAACAATCGAATCCGGGTGGTCGTACATCCTTGCAGCTATATAAATTGCATCTTCATCGTAAGCAACATAAACAACAGTTTTTTGGGTTGGTTCAACACCTTCAACAGGTTCCCGCTGAATAAAATTCGAAACCCCGGCATCTTCCTTCCATACCTCTTCATTCAGTTTCCCATCCAGTACAATCGGCTTGTCTATTTTTACTGCATCTATTTTTAAGTCCTGGTTTCTAACTTTTCTTTCGATCTCCTTAGCATTAATAACATTTATTATGGAGATGGATATAAACAAAACAGTAAATAATTTTTTATTCATATTTTAATTCATTTCATATTGATTAAAAATATTTATTCTATTTACCGCCGGGTTAAAAGTAATATATCTGAAATGGATAGTTACCAATGTCAATAAGCGAGGCTGACCCAAAGGAAAGGCAGTGTAATTTCGAAGGAGTCCTCGACTGAGAAATCTATTCGTAAAGGAGATTTCTCCATTCGGTCGAAATGACATTTTAGATGTTTCGATTATCCTTGTTTTGGGCAATTTAATAAATAAAAAGCTAATAGAATAAAAATTATTAAAACTAAAAAATAATTGAACCTGTCTTTCTATTTTATTCAAACTTTCCAAATATATCTGCCTTGAATTCATTTTGTTTTATTTGATTCATATTCTTAATTAAATATCTCATTCGAACATAATTGACTTAATTTTAGCAATTGTCATTTACAGGTAAACAATTGTAAAAATTTGTCATTGGATAATTCATACTATTTTATCTTTTTAATCCGGATGCTTCCCAGCGCTGCATAAACATTAATTTCAGTGCCGCCGCCGTTTATATTAAATGTTTGCTGATTTACATGTTTCCTCGTCCCGACATTTGAAGCAGGGAAATCGGAATCAATGCTTGAATCCTCACTTCCCCATCCAATGGATTTTACAACGGCATTTATAGTAACTTTTGCATTTGCAGGTACATATAAAGTAATGCTCCCCGTTCCCGATTTTAATTCACAATCTCCTTTAATATTAGAAGATATGTGCACATATATATCCCCTGCACCTGTTGTTGCATTAAATTTATTTAGGGCTTCTTGAATATTTATATTTCCGGCCCCGGTTTCGGCATCAATATACCCGGTAGCACTTTCTAAAGAGATATTACCGCCGCCTGTTTTAATTATAGCCTGACCATTAATTTTATTTGCAGCAATGTTTCCGCCGCCGGTTTTTATTTCCGAGTCACCCCCGATGTCATTAACCGCAATATTTCCTCCTGCAGTCTTAATTTCTGCAGATTTACCTACACTGTTCATTGCTATATTACCGCCTGCAGTTTTTACATCGGCTTTACCTGAAATTTTACCTAAAGCAATATCACCGCCGGATGTAGAAATATCTGCATCGCCGTTAACATCACCGGTTGAAATATCTCCGCCCGAAGATTTTAACTTTACATTCCCGGTAACTTTACCTAAATCAATATCTCCGCCTGAAGTAGAAAAGCTGACTTCTCCTTTTAACGAACCGGTAACTTTTATATCTCCGCCTAAAGTATTAACCATGATATTAAACTGGGCGGGTACGGTAATCAACAAATTATTTCCCCAGCTATCGTAAGACGATTTTATCGTTACATTATTTCCGGTTTGACTAATCTCGAAATCCGAACCTTCATCTTTATCATATTTGATAAGTATTTCATCTTTATCAGAGGTTATTATATCTACATCACCGACCGATAAAGAGACATTTAAATTTCCGCCTTTATTTACTTTTAAGGTTCTTCTCTGCATTTCTTGAGCAAAAGAAGAAAAGGTAAATAGAATCGAAACAACCGCTAAAAGAAATATTTTCATTTTCATAATTAATTATTCTCCTGAAGTACTGTTTTCGCACGGTAGCGTATGTAATTGTTATTATCTGTCTGTACTTTCTTTTTAAATACAGATAATTCCTGTTCATCAAAACCGTAGCCGTCTTTTTTTGCTTGAAATAAACTGTTAATAGCTTCTATTCTCATTCCCGAAGTAGTGTCATTCGACAGCACATATAGATAAGCACGCTTTATTTCATCATCATAAGGAAATTTATTTAAGAGCTTTATTGCCTGCCTGCGAACACCGGGGTTTTCATCAAACTTAACAACTCTTATTAAAGCTTCCTTAACATCATTATCATAATTGACTTTTTTATTTTCACTTATTGCATTAATTGAATTTAACCGAACACCGGCATTCTGCCCGTTCAACATTGAATAGGTAAGTATATTTTGAATCCTGCGGTCATTGATATTCCCTTTCATCTGCATCGGTTTTACGGCATCAAAAGTAAATTCAATCTCCCCGCTTTCCGGATTCTTATTTAAGAAATGCACATTTGTTATTTGGATATTATCCTGTGATAACGAAATATTATTTACATTTTGATTTGAAGAATCTATAGGAATAACCGGTTTCATTTTAGATGATGAATTAAAGACCAAATACCCTAAAAGGAATCCAACTAAAAGGACTGCCATCCCGCTCAAAGCAAATTTATAAGGCGTGGTTAAAAAGCTTAGAATCCAGTTGAATATTTTGCCGCCAAAAGAACTCTTCTCACTTTCAACGCGCAGGGCAGCACGAAGCTCTCTCCTTGCTTCGTTTAATAATTGATTATCAGGCTGCTCTTTTGCAGCTGATTCTTCTTTAGATAGGAACGAAATTAATTTTCTTTGCTCTTCATATTCTGCTTTGCATCCAGGACAAACAACCAGATGCTTTTCAAGCTCTTCTTTTTCATCTTTACTAAGCTCATCATAAAATGAAAGCTTAATCCATTCTTTAAATTTCTGATGTTCCATAAAATTTCTCTCTAATATTTAACTTTTTAAAATTTCTTAATCTTAATCATCAGTTTACTAATATTTGAGTAAGAGTAAGATTATGCTTAAGACAATGTGTTAAACAAGAATTACCCATACAACTCCTGCAGCTGATCCCTCAGCTTATGCACCGCTTCAAAAAGATATTTTTTTACCGTACCTTCTCCGACTTTAACAATTTCCGCTATTTCTTTTATTTTATAACCTTCATAATGTTTAAGAATAAAAACCATTTTTTGTCTCGATGATAAATTATCCAGTGCATTATTTACATGTTTCGATATCTCGGAATCATTCAAAATTTTATCCGGCGTAAAACTGTTCTCATCTTCAAATGGACCAAAATTTTCGCTGCTTTCCTCATCATCATTATCTATTGATACATAACTGTGTTTTCTCTGCTTCTGCTTATAGGTTAAACAAACATTTGTCGTAACCCTGTAAAGCCATGTTGAAAATTCACTTTTAAATCTGAAATTTTTCAATCCTCTAAAAACTCTAAGAAAAACTTCCTGGTAAATATCTTTTGCATCATCACTATTTTTAACAAACTTCAGGGCAATTGAAAGAACATTTTTATCATACCGATAAATTAATTCTTCAAAGGCTGCTGCATCACCTTTTTGTGCATTTAGTATTAAATAATTCTCTTGAGACGTCATCAATTTTTCCGTTTTCATAATGTTAGACCGGTGATTGGTTAAAAAGGTTGGTGGTTGCTGGATGCTGGATACCGGATGCCGGATGCCGGATATTGGATAAAAGATATTGAATACTATACACCGGATCCTCTTGGTATATCCTGTTGATAAGGATTCTTTTTTTAGTCTTTACCGAATATCGAGCGCCAAGTATCAAGCATCCAGAATCAAGTTTCATTTAATCACGTTTATTTGCTGATAAAAATATTAGATAACCATCTATACCAAAATAATAGCGCTCATAATTAAGTTGAATTAGTTTTACATCAAAGGTTATAATAAATTATGAAGGGAGATATGTATGAAAAAATTATCATTTGCCTATATCGTATTGGCAATAATTGTCCTTCTAGTAACTTCTATTAAAGCCGAAAGTCTTTCACAAACAGAGAAGGATAATATAGTTCAAAATCTTTCTATGGGTCTTTTGTCCGAAAATCAAGGTTTACGTGTTAGTTCAGCATTAGTTTTGGGACGTCTTATAGATATAAATTACATAAAAGATGAAGATGCTAAAAGTACAGTTTTGTCTTTGATGGAAATGCTGAATAAAGGAGATACGGAACAGGAAAGGATTTCCGCTGCTCTGGCTCTTTATAAAATTGGTGATGCAAAGGGAATTTACCAGCTACAAGGTTCTGCAAAATTTGACGACAGTAAAAGAGTTAAAGATATCTGCCGCATACTCTACAACGAGTTCCATAAACAAAACGGAACGGAATATCTATTAGAATATTGAATTTAGATCATTCAAAAAGACTAATGAATTGAAAAATTGTATAGTTAAGTGTAGTGCATGGATGTATGATCTGCATCGGTTGCATGAACTTGAACCAGGCTTCACTAAAGTTTCGCCTGGCAGGCTTACTCTTGTTTAACCACCGAAACTTTAGTGAAGGTAGGAACTTGAACTTTGGTTAGTGGTTACGCAGCAATATGGCTGCATGAATGTGTGATCTGGCAGGCAGGCCTCTGTTTGCCTGCCAAACCGATCACCCACAACCAACAACCAACCGACTCTTTATTAAAGTCCCAATTCCCTTTTCATTAACATAAGAGATTCAGTGATAGTATGCGGTTTATAACCTATTTCTGTTTCTGCTTTAAGTGTGATTAAACCTGACTTTAACGGTCTTCGTGCTCTTTGATTCAGTTCTTCGGTTTCTATAGGCTGGATTAAATTTTTTCTTAGATTAAAATAATCCGCAACCTTTTCGGCAAATTCAAACCTGGATAAAAAATCCCTTCCGCCGATATGATAAACACCGTCTTTTTCAAATTCAATAATTTTGCTTACGGCTTGCACTAGATCGTCAATAAATGTCGGGTTATTAAATTGGTCGGTTACAATCCTTATCGGCTTGTTGTCTTTTAACGAATTTATCACCCATCGAACAAAATCCGGACGGCTGTCTGCAATTCCGAAAAGGACATTTGTTCTTATAATAGTATAAACAGCACCGCTGATTTTTAATGCATTTTCACTCGCTAACTTTGTCCTGCCGTAATATCCCAGAGGATTCGGTTTTGCATTCTCCGAATAAGGGCCGCTGGTGCCGTCAAAAATATAATCCGAAGAGATATGTATAAGATGAGAATCAAGAACCCTGGCGGTTTCCGCTAAATACTCAACTCCTTTAACATTCACCTTCCATGCAATTTCCCTTTCAACTTCGCTCAAATCAACATTTGTATAAGCGGCTGCATTCACTATAAAATCAGGATAAAAATCATAAATGATCTTTTTAACATTTTCGCGTTTAGTTAGATCACAGCACACATAATCATAATCATTTGTAACAGGATGTTCCTCTATAGAACATCCGAGAATCTCAAAATTATTCTGCCTGGAAAAAAAACGAATTGTTCGCTGTCCCAGCATCCCGTTAGAACCAACAACAAGTATTCTCTTCTTAATTAAATTCGGAAGCATCTTTTATTAAATTCTTAATTTCCTTAAAATCAATTCCCGTAGCCGCATAACCGGCTGCATTATTTGCTAGTTCCAATGATTTACCTATATCCCGGTCTTTAAAATAGTTATAAAAAAAGACCGCACCAAAAATATCACCGCACCCGATTTTATTTGTGGCATCCACTTTCATTGCCGGTTTAAATATTGAATTTACTTCTTTATTATCAAGGAAAAATATTCTGGCACCCAATTCTTCCATTGTTAAAATTAGATATTTAGTTCCTGTATTAAGTATCTCTTTTACAATCTCTAAAGGATCTTTACTGCTGCTTAATGTTAATAGCTCATGCTGGTTTACCTGTATAAAGTCCAGCATTCCAGCCCATTTCTTAAAATCAGGGATGACTCTAAAACTTCTTTTACCGTCCGGATCTAAACCCCTTGAGAATGTATGTACATCAAAATAAATTAATCCTTTAAATGATTTCCTTAGATTTATTAGTTGTTCCAATTTAATATCATAACCTGTTATCATATTAATAAGTATTCCGTCAAATGAAGAGATATTTTCAATGCTTATTTTAAGGTTTTCAGTTATTTTATTATAACATTCATCTCTTTCATTATCCCGATAAATTTTTAAAAACACTTTAGGGATTGAATCAACAGTTTGAAAATAATTGCTGTCGAAATTATCAAATGTTGAAGCGAACAGATCATAATTATTTTTCTCTATTGCTGTTAAAAGGACAATTTCATCCAGCGGTCCTTTGAAATAATTTAGTGTAGAAACAGTATAAAAAATTCCTCCGGGTTTAATTTCCTCCTTTTCATCTTTAATAAAGTGATCTTCAACAGAATGACCGATAATTAGCAGTTTCATATAAATTTTGATTCTTAAATTCTTTTTTAATTCATTATTTTGGTTAAACGAATAATAAAAGATATGCACATTTATTTCATAACACAAAAAAAACAAGTTTAAAAAATTAATACATCATTCAAAATTCTAAATTCAATAAAAAAAATTTATATTTAGATTTTGATTCTTCTTTAATTAGGGATTATAAAAAGATATATGAAAATCGGAATTACGTGTTACCCTACTTACGGCGGCAGCGGGGTTATGGCGACTGAATTGGGTAAAGAATTGGCAAAAAGGGGTCACCAGATTCATTTTATTAGTTACGCTCTCCCTTTCAGACTAGCAAATTTTGTCGAAAATGTGGTATTTCACGAAGTTGAAATGAGCAGTTACCCGTTATTTGAATTTCCGCTTTATGCACTCGCTCTTGCAAGTAAAATGGTTGAAGTTGTTGAATACGAAAAGCTCGATCTTCTTCATGTACATTATGCAATTCCGCATGCAAGCAGCGCTTACCTTGCCAAGCAAATGCTTAAAAAGAAGAAGAATTTGAAAGTTATAACCACTTTACACGGTACAGATATTACATTAGTAGGGCTTGAACCTTCATTTCTGCCATTAGTTAAATTCAGTATTGAAGAAAGCGACGGCGTAACAGCTGTTTCCCGTTCATTAAAAGAACAAACCCTATCCAGTTACAATATTGAGAAAGATATTGAAGTTATTCCAAATTTTGTCGATACTGATATATATAAGCCGTCAAAAGACGGAGGTTTAAGACAACACGTTGCTCCAAACGGAGAGAAGGTTTTAGTGCATACTTCTAATTTTAGAGTTGTAAAACGGGTTACAGATACAATAAGAATTTTGGAAAGGGTAATAAAAGAAGTTCCGGCAAAGCTTTTACTGGTTGGCGACGGTCCCGATAGGTCGGAATGCGAAAGATTATGCAGACAGCTGGGTTTGTGTGATGATGTTAAATTTTTAGGAAAGCAGGATGGTTTAGTTGAAATTTTAAGTGCTTCGGACATTTTTTTAATTCCTTCACAGTCCGAAAGTTTTGGTTTAGCCGCACTGGAAGCTATGTCTTGCGGTTTGCCTGTTATCTCTTCAAACATTGGCGGGCTGCCGGAGCTTGTAAGACATAACGAAACCGGCTTTATTGCAGGGATTGGCGATATAGAGAGGATGGCAAAATATGCCATTGATCTTTTAACAAATCAAAGGAAATATCATCTATTTTCTTCAAATGCAAGGGATAGAGCAGTAAATGTTTTTAATAAATCCAAAATTGTTCCACTATATGAAGAACATTATAAAAAAATTCTAAACTCTTAACATGATAATCTATTGTGCAGGCCCGATTAAGGGGGATAAACAGTACCAATTATTTTATAAAGAAATTATAAAATATATAAGCTCACTAGGGCATACAGCATTAAGTGAATTGAATGATAAATTTAAATCTGCATTCCCGCTCAACGATATACAGATATTCAAAAGAGATATTAAATGGATGGATAGCAGTGAATTTATAATTGCCGAAGCTACTTCGGCAAGCACGGGAGTCGGATTTGAAGTTGCTTATGCATTATACAATCTTAAAAAACCGGTTCTCGCTTTATGTAAGAATGGCGAAAAATCCATTAGCGCAATGATATCCGGATGTAATTCTGAAATTTTAACCGTTAAATATTATTCGAGTGTAGAGGATATGAAAAAAATTATCTCACAATATCTCAATGAGAAAGAAAATATTTGAAATTATAAGACGGGATAAACTTGTTTGAAATAAACTCAAGTATCTTTACATATCTTAAAAAAATCTATAATGAAAAAACCGCAAAAGATTATTTAGATTTCATTAGTTCAAAACCCTTCCAGTATGTCCGCATAAATTCACTAAAAACAAATCTTAATGAGCTTACTCAAAACCTCTCTAATAATTACGGGATAGAATTTGAAACTGTACCGAGAATTCCTAACTGCTTAAAAATAGTTAAGGGTGAAGATAAAACCGGCAAAACTGTGCAGCATATTAATGGCGAATACTATATGCAGAGCTTATCGTCAATGCTGCCGGCTTTAGCACTTCATCCGGACGAAAATGATATTGTACTTGATTTGTGCTCAGCTCCGGGTTCAAAAACAACCCAACTCGGTGAAATGATGAGGAATAAAGGAACCTTAATAGCAAACGAAATTTCGATTGATAGAGTTAAAATGTTGGTTTTTAATATTGACAGGATGAATCTAATAAATGCCGGTGTTATACATTCTAAAGGAGAATTGCTCGGCAAAATTTACCCTGATCATTTTGATAAAATTTTAGTTGATGCGCCCTGCAGCGGGCTAGGAATAATTCAAAAGAAAAATGAAGTTAATAACTGGTGGTCTTTAAATAGAGTATCAATCCTTGGTGATCTTCAGCTTCGTTTATTGATCGCTGCAATTAAAATGGTTAAGGAAGGCGGAGAGATAGTCTATTCAACCTGCACTTTAACCGTTGAAGAGAATGAATTAATTATAAATAAAGTTTTGGAAAAATATCCTGTTGAGATAATCCCGCTTGAATTACCAGTAAAATCTTGTTCTGCTTTTACTTCTTATGAAGGGAAAAATATGCATCCTTCTTTATCAATTGCACACAGAATATTACCCTGGGAAATAAACTCAGAAGGTTTTTTTATTGTCAAGCTGAGAAAAACAGGAGAAACACCTCAAGGAGAGATCTTAAAAGCTACAAAGCAAAATTTGTATTTGTTAAATTCAAATAAAAAAGAAGTTAGAAATCTCTTTGATAATCTAATAGATGAATTTGAAATTGATAAAGAAGTTTTTAATAATTATAGTTATTTAATAAAAGGAAAAGACATTTATTTTATTAATAAAAATTGGCATGATAAAAATTTAGATTTATTTAACAGGATCGGGACACGGTTTGGGATAAAAGATAAAAACGGTAAAACAGTTTTGCATACGCAGGCGGCACAAATTTTAAATAATGAAATAAAAAAGAATGTATATGAAATTGATAATCCTGATGAACTGGAAGTCTATCTCAATGGCGGAATTATAAAAAAGGAAATAAATTATACAGGGCAGTGTGTTGTGAAATATAAAAATTTAATGCTTGGTACCGCAGTAATTACTGAACAGGGAATTAAAAGCCGTTTCCCGCGGGCTAAAAGAACCCAGGAAATTTTAATAGAATCGTAATGAATATTCAAATACTTGGAACTAAAAAAGACGATAATACAAGGAAAGCCGAAAGATTTTTTAAGGAAAGAGGAATTAAATATCAATTCCGTGAATTATCTGAAAAGGGGATCTCTAAAGGAGAATTAGAAAATATCTCTAGAGCTATTCCTCTTGAGGATTTGATCGATAAAGAGGGGAAACAATATAAGAAAAGAAATCTGTCTTACATGGTATTTAAAATTGAAGAAGAGCTGCTTAACGATCCGCTTCTTTTAAAAATGCCAGTAGTAAGAAACGGGAATTTATGTACAACAGGTTATGAACCCGATACCTGGAAAGAATGGATTGATAAATCGTAATACTGAAGGACATGTTAAATGGAAGATGGAAAACGGAAAATGGAATTTTTATAACAATTGGGACTACTTTTTCATTTTACATTAGAAGTTCTTTTTACAATTTAAATTTCTTCTTCAACTCAAATAAAATGAACATCCCTATTATCCAGATGGAAAAAACGGAAGAGAGAACCGGAACGAGATAAGCATGTTTTGTAAAAAAAGTTTCATCATTTTGAATTATTACATTTCCTACTAGGAAAGTTCTTGTAAACATTTGAGAATGGATCCTTGTTCTTCCAAGCGGATCAATTATACAGCTTATTCCGCCGTTAGCCGCTCTAATTACGGATCTTCTATTTTCAACTGCCCTTAAAACAGACATCTCTTTATGCTGATAAGGTCCGCTTGAGTTCCCGTACCAGCTGTCATTTGTAACAACCGTAATAAATTGAGCACCTCTTCTAACAAATTCGGAAACAAAAATAGGATAGATAGATTCATAACAAACTAAGCCGTCAATTTTCACAGTATCATTAGCAGTACCATTTAAACCGCCATTTAAATCATTATCTTTAATTTTAAAAACCGTTGTGTCCTTTCCAACATTCCAGCCGGTTATTCCGACTCCCCATTTTATTATTTTTCCAATAAACGGAAACAGGTCAACAAAGGGGACTCTTTCACCAAACGGCACCAGCTTCATTTTACCGTATCGTTGAACCATTCTTGTATCCGGAGAAAACAAAAGTATGGCATTGTAAGTTGCATAATATCCTATATTGCTGTTATACTTAACATCGCTCGGCATTTTTTCCGGTTTATGATAATATCTTATATCCGGCATCCCGGTTAAAAGATAAACATTATTCTTTGAAACGAAATTATAGATCGAGTCAAGAGTTTGGTCATAACTGCCGCTTAAAAGATAAACCGGTATCGCTGTTTCCGGCCATACAATTAATTTTGCTCCTTCTTTAACGGCTTTCCGGGAAAAATCTAAATACAATCTTGTAAAATCATTTAGACTTCCCGTATCCCATTTTTCCCACGGATTGATATTCGGCTGTATTAAACCCACTCTAATTGTTCTATCCGATAATTTAAAGTTGTTAAGCTTAATAAAACCGTATATTAGGATAAACGAATAGATAATAACTGCAGCAGCTAAATTATAATATGCAATTTTTCTTTTAAGTTTAAAATTTATAAATCCTTTATAAAGCAGAACATTTATTAATACAATAACAATAGACAATCCTAAAGTTCCGATTATATCTGCAATCTGAATAAAAGCTGTAAAATGAGATAAACCGTCTCCAAGAGTAAGCCAGGGGAAACTCAAATCGGTAATCATATATGCATATTCATACGTTACCCAAAACAAGGGAAATAAAAATAAAGTTAACCTTTGCAGCAATACTTTTCTGGAAAAATAAAGTAATGTAGAAGGAATTAGCAAGAATAAAGGATTAACAAATAGAAGCAATATTCCGGAAATCATTAAGAAAGGATCGGCGTTTTTTTGCCAGCTTCCCACCCAGTATAGTGTAATTAAACCGAATACAAAAAAAGTAAGATATGAAGAGCGGTTAATATCAATAAGTCTGGTTTTCTGTTCGATTACATATAAATACGGGATTAACCCGAAGAACATAAAAAGCTGGCAAGGAAAAGGGAATGGAGGGAAAGAAATTCCTAACAGAACTCCGCTTAAAATTAATAGTAATCTTTCTTTATTCTTTACCTTTTTTTGCTCAGGCGTTAAAATTTCCCTATTCTTCCAAAAATTAATATTCAATACTTTTATCCTTTAACGGATTTTTTCCTTTTTTTCCAAAAATAATTTAATATCAAAACAAAAACCACAACACAAGAAACAATAACAGCAATATTAGAATAAGTTGAAAGATAACGATCTACAATTTCAATATTGTGCCCGAAAATAATACCGAGATAAATAATAATTGAATTCCAGATAAGTGCACTAATTGTAGCAAGTAATATTGTTTTGTTTTTGTTAAGCTCACTTAGCCCTGCAAACAACGAAATCACAGAACGAGTCCCCGGTAAAAACCTATTGGCAAGAATTATCCAGTAGCCGTACTTAGCAAACCATTTTTCTACTTTGTCCAAACCTTCTGTAGAAATGAATTTTATTTTTCCTGCTCTTATTACTTTTTTATCTAATTGTGTCCCGATAAAAAATATAGTCATAAAACCGACAACACTTCCAATGGTTGTAACTAAAAGTGTGGGTATAAAATGCAGCGAATGAGTTCCGATTAATGATCCGCCTATAACTACTACAAGATCACTTGGCGAAGGAGGAAAAACATTTTCAACAAAAGAAAAAGCGAACAACGAAACATAAATCCAGAAAGGAGTTAAGCCTGAAATAAAATCGAGGATATGTTCAATCATTATTTTTATTTTTAATAATTAAAACCGAAGCAAAAGCAGACACCCCTTCTTCTCTACCCACAAATCCTAATTTTTCCGTTGTCGTTGCTTTAACGGAAACCTGATCCTGATCGCAGTTCAATATTCCGGAAATTGTTTTTCTAATATCTAAAATATAAGATGCAAGTTTCGGTACTTGCATTGCAACCACAGCATCAACATTCCCCAATATAAACCCTTTTTCAAGAACTAATTCATAAACTTGCTGCAATAAAATTTTGCTGTCGGCATTCTTATATTTTTGATCCGTATCCGGGAAATGCTGCCCGATGTCTCCCATTGAAATTGCACCCAATAATGCATCACATATTGCATGAAGCAAAACGTCTGCATCCGAATGACCGGCTAAACCTTTATCAAAAGGAATTTCAATTCCGCCTAGAATTAGTTTTCGATTTGCTGAAAAAGAATGTACGTCAAAACCGATTCCAGTTCTATAATCCGGCTTCAATATTCAACCTCAAAAGCTGAAAATTCATTTTTAAATTCTCCCCACTCAATTCTTGCATTGCTTACATGAGCTGACCGGGGACCTACTTTTAATTTCTTAAATAATTCTTCGATTAATCCTCTTTCGCCTTCAACTACAGTAAAAACCGAACCATCATACATATTTTTTACATAACCTTTAAGTCCCAACTGCTGCGCATTTCTAATAACAAAATATCGAAAGCCCACTCCTTGAACAAGACCCGTAACGATTATTTCGGCACGCTGTTGATTACTGCTCATATCAATTTTACTTATTTAAATAAACAAAACCGTTTTCTTTATTCCTAATTAATTCAGTAACTAAAAGACCTATAAAAATAAATGCACATCCTATAAGCCTAAAATCAGAAATTTTTTCATTCAGTGCAAGAAAAGCAACTAAAGCAGAAAAAATAGGCTCAAACGAAAAAATTATACCCGCTTTGGTCGGAGTAGTTTCTTTTTGATACCTGGTCTGCAAAATCGTAGTAATTATTGTTGCTAAAATTGCCGTATATAAAATTGCAAATAAAAGATTATTACTATAAGTGAACTTAATACCTTCAAGACCAATAATTGAAAAAACAAAACCAAATAAAAAACCGCCTAACCCGGTTACGGCAATTTGTAAAAAAACGAGCGACATTAAATCCAGCTTCTTACTTTCGATGTCGAGATAAACTATATACAGGGCAAAAAATACTGCGCAAAGTAATGTAAGGAAATCGCCTTTATTAAAATTTTCCCCGATTTCTTTAAAGACATTTAAAAAAGTATCTCCTTTGCTTGAAAGAAATATTAAACCTACCAGCACCAAAATAACACCAATTATATTTCCCATGGCTGGTTTTCTCTTTCCAATTATTAATTGAAAGATAGGAGTAAATACCACAAAAGTTCCTGTTATAAAACCGGACTTCGTAGCAGAAGTATAATTCAGACCGGCAGTTTGAGTTGTAAAACCTAAAAAATAAAATAATCCTACTAATAAACCACCGTACAAAGTTTTTTTATCGAGTTTTTTTAAAATATTAATTATAAAGGGAAGAAGTACTAATGCTGCAAATGAAAATCTGAACGAAACGAACAGCATTGGTGAAATATCCGTTAAAGCAGTTTTAATAATTACAAAGGTTGCTCCCCAGATAGTGGTTGCGAGTAGTAAAGCTCCTTCGGCTGTATATTTTTTCATTTGTCAGAAAACGGACTTGTATAATTATTCTTTATCTCTTGAGTATCCGAAGGTTTTAAGCATATTTTCATTAGAACGCCATTTCCTCCTAACTTTAACTCTTAAATCTAAATAAATTTCTTTTTGCAAAAAATCTTCAACGGCTTCCCGCGCAACGAATCCTAATTTTTTAATGGCAGAACCTTGCTTGCCGATTATAATCCCTTTTTGACTTTCCTTCTCAACAACAATTTCGGCACTTATATAATCTTTGTTGTTCTCTCTTTCTTTAAAGTCCGCAATTAAAACTTCAATACTGTAAGGTATTTCTTCCTGGTATAATTCCAAAATTTTTTCCCTAATTATTTCGGAAACAAAAAACCTTTCATTCTCATCAGCAACAATATCCTCAGGATAGAGTTTCGGTCCTTCAGGTAAATATTCAACAATATTAGAAATTACTTCATGAAGGTTAAAACTTAAGCTAGCCGAAATAGGAATAATTTTTTCAAAAAGATTTCTTTTATTAATATTTTCAATAAGGTTTTTAACAAACTCTTGTGTGGATAGATCAATTTTATTTATAATTAAAATCCGCGGCATTGTTTTTTTTGCCAGTATCTTCTCAACTAAATTATTACTTAAAATTTTACTGCCGTCAGGGTCGGCATCAATATCAATAATTATTAAAAAAACATCGGCGTCTTTAATAGACTGATTAACCGCATCCATCATTTTTTCCTGCAATAAATAACCAGGTTTTAAAATCCCGGGATTATCAAGAAAAATAACCTGGTAATCTCTTTCAGAAAGAATTCCCCGTATCCTTTTACGGGTAGTTTGAGGTTTACTCGTTGTTATAGATAGTTTTTGCCCAATCAGGGAATTCATTAAAGTCGATTTACCCGAATTCGGCAAACCCAGTATTGATACGTAGCCTGTTTTTATCTTCGGAACATTAGTATTTGTCATTTGTCATTGGTTATTTGAATTTGCAGTTCTATTCCTGGTAAACAACTGCTGTCCCGCTTGCACTAACCATTAACATATTTGTCCCGGTGCTTCCGATTGTTTCATAATCAAGATCGACAGCGATAACTGCATTACCGCCAAGTGAAGCTGCCTGTTCGGACATTTCCTGAACAGCAATTTCTTTTGCTTTTCTTAACTCTTTCTCATATGCTGCGGATCTACCCCCAACAATATCCCTGATACCCGCAAAAATATCTTTAAAAATATTCGCTCCCAATATTGCTTCACCGCTTACTAATCCGATATATTTTACAATTTTTTTACCTTCGATATTTGGAGTAGTTAATACAAGCATTATTTCTCCTTAAATTAAATTGAAATATGTACAAATATACAAAACTATCAGCTTAATTTTGGGGAGAGATAAAAAGGTATTGATATAATTTTATACTACAAAGGATGGTCAAAATCATATAAAATTTAGGAAATACCGTTCTAATTTAAAGTTTTATTTGATTATATACCGGTAATAGACTAACATCAGGTTTTCTTTAAAACCTTAGGTACTACAATATTAAATTGAAGAGTTAATTTATCTTCAACCGGCATCAGCAGTAATGAGGGTCTTTTAATTTTAAATTCCGTAAGACTTATATAAAAATCACCCTTGAAAATAGTTTCACTGTTATCGAACTTTTCCGATACTTTAACCGGTATTGTTTTTGTGACATTATGGAATGTTAATTTACCAATAACTGAAAGAGTATCATTATTTAAATATTTAACCGAATCACAACTAAAGACTACCTCGGGATATTCGAGTGCATCAACTACTTCACCCATGTGTGAATCTCTATTGGAATTGCCGCTGTCGAAAGATAGTACATCTGCACTTACCGATACAGCAGTTACTTTATCTGTTGCATCATTATACTTAATATTGCATTCAACATCTTTACAAATCCCATGAACAGTATGAAGCGGATGAACTAAAGTATATTCAATTGTAGTCCCGTCTTTTTTTGCCTGGATATTTACAATATTATAAATCGAAGCAGGAAATGCCGGCACAGCAATAATTAAATAAAACAGGATAAGAAAATATTTTTTCATTTTAAATCCTCATAATGAATGCTTAAAAATTTAAAACTTCTAAAAAAAATTTTATTAAAAACTCTAAAAGAATATTGTAACAATAGATGCAGTAAACGCTGCATATGTAATATACGCAGTTACTTGATGAGCCCTTGCTCTAGCATCATTAAGTCTTTCGGGTTCTCTAATACCATTAAAGCGTGATCTTGATACAATACCATTTGCCAGAAAAGGTAAAGCTATCATACCCGCAGCATGAACAAAAGCAAGAAGCTTATGCCAAAAAATAGTATCATGTTCTCCACTTCTCCTTACAAGCGGCGGCGGAGATAATATTGCAAGCAAAGCAGTGGCACTGTAACCGATTATTGTGGCATCTGCTAGAGGTCCATGCCAGCTTCTATATTTTCTATTTCCATTTAAAGTAAGCTGACCTGCTAAAACTGTTGCCCCCATTAAAAACCAGGTAGTTATTCCAAACCGTTGATGCCATGTTAACATAGTTCTGCGTAAACCAAGTTCACTCATTCTTTTTTGAGGAGTTAATTTACCGCTGCGAAAAATACCGTGCTCTCCCCACAAAAATTTTTCCATCCAGCTCATGTCTTCCGGGAGTAGCTTCCTAGCTGATTTTTCCTCATCCGAATTTGATGTATCCATCGAAGGGATTTCATACGGATGCACTTCATTATTATAGGGATTACCAAATTCATCATTGTAGCACTGATTTTCAAAATCTAAAACCAGGGAATGATGAACATTTATATTTTGTTTTATAATTGCATCTTTTACAGATGTTGAAGATATGTTATGCGGAAAAATATTTTGTGCACTGAAGGTTAATATTAAAGCAAACAGTACATTAGCAGCTGCCCGATTAGACATTTTTTCTCCGAAAAATTAATAAGAATAAGTTGATTAGTTTAATATCTTGATGGTTATAGCAATTACTAAAATCACCGGGAGTTCGATATATTAGAAGCTGAATTTCTACAGTATTAGAAGGATAATTTTTTAACAACTCAATAGTACAGTTTTATAAATAATCAATTATGAATTGTAAAAAAATCTATATGGTGTTCCTTAATTGAGGCTGCATGAAACTTAAGGAATTAAATTATTATGTCAAGAGATTTATATCACCAGTTAGAAATATTTTATGACTAAAGAATTGACTTGAAAAATGGAACTTTAGATTAGAATTATTTTTCTAAGAAATCTCGTTCAGGTTCAAGAGCAAGTTCAAGAAATGAAATTACTTGAACATGAACTTGCACTTACGCTTAAAGCTTAGTTTTTGGTATCGTCCTAACATTACAGCTTATTCTGTATCTCTTTAATATGCTTATGACTCTCAAAAAAGAAATATGCGGTAACCAGAATACCGAGAGAAATAATTGAACCGAATATTGACATGCCGGAGCCGCTGAATATCTTTCTAAGAAATACTGAAAAGCTTTCAATAGCAGAAACAAAATTAGTTAAAACCTGTTCCGTTGAAGCAGATTGCCCGGGTTCATTAATAATCAGGGCAATAACAGTTCCGAGAATTGCGAGGCTAAGTAGTATAAAAAAAGAAGAAACCGAAATAATAAAATATTTATCGGCTTTTTTAGGTTTAAATTTTGCTGTTATTTTGTGCATAATATTGAAAGTAAAGCTTGCATTTACTTTAAATTCTTTTATTCCTTTTAGCTCATCATGAACTTTTAACAGAGCTTTTAAATTTTCCCTATCCGGTTCCGATTCTTTCAAAATTGCTTTTACTTCATTAAGAGTCTCGTAATCAAGTTCCCCATCAATATATTTATTTAGTATCTCATCGCTTAATCTGTTCATCGAAATTCCTCCGTTAAGTTATATTTAACTAATATATCTTTGAATGTATTTCTTGCCCTATACAGAAGAACCTTCACATTTGATACAGAAGTAGAAGTAATTTCAGCAATTTCTTCACAGCTTATTCCATTCAAATAAAACATATTAATTACTGATGAATATTTTTCCGGCAGTTTTTCAATTAATGAATTAATAACTTCGGAAATATTTTTTTGCTCTGCCAGATTATAATCTACTTTACTTTCAAGCTCCAGATGATCTTCAACACTTGTCATTTCATTTTCTATCTTTCTTCTTTTACTTGATAATTTTGTTAAAGCAGTATTATATACTATTCTATAAAACCAAGTGGAAAATTTAGATTCTTGTTTGAAATTCTTCAACCCGTTAAAAGCCTTAAGGAATGAATCCTGAAGAATTTCTTCTGCTTCCATATCATTTTTTAGCATTCGTTTTAATAAGGAAAATGCCTTATTCTTATATCTATCAACTAATATAGAAAAATCCGAATGATTTCCTCGATTTATAGATTCTATTATTTCAAAATCAGTAAGATTCTTCATAAATATTAGACCCCTAAAACTAACTCAAGGTTACAAATCAAATTACGGAATGAAAATCCAAAATGTTTAAAAACCTTGTAACCTAATTTAAATAAAGATAGTCATAAGAAATAGAGAAAATAAAAAATAAATTTGATAGTAAAACAAATAAAAATTCTAATTGAGCCAAACTTAGCAATAGGCTCATAAATTGAAAGGAGAAAAAAAATGGACGGACCCGGATTTGCAGGAGTAATAGCCGTATCAATCCCAATTGTAGTTACCTTAGTTGTCGGATTAGTTTTCGTTACTTTCTTTTATTTTAGGTCCAGGGAAAGACAAATGTTAATAGATAAAGGCTTAGACGCACAATCAATTAAGGAATACTTTGACAAAAAACATGATCCATATATATTAATGAAATGGGGAATTATAATACTGACCTTCGGAGTTGGTTTAGGTTTAGGAATAATGCTGGAAGAAAGTACCGATCAGGGTTTTTGGATTGTTTTATTAATGTTTGCATTAACTGGTATTGGATTTATTATTGCAAACGCTGTTGGTCAAAAGTTATTGAAGAAAAGTCAATAGGAAGATATAAAACATACAATTATTCCTTTTACTAGTAAACCCGGTTTCTCCAAGAAACCGGGTTTACTGTTTATACCTCTTCCTGCGCTTCAAGCCATCTTTCGCAATCCAGAGCAGCCATACAACCGGAACCGGCAGCAGTTACTGCCTGCCTGTAAACTTTATCAGCTACGTCACCCGCAGCAAAAATACCATCAATATTTGTATAAGAAGAGCCTGGTTTTACTTTTAAATACCCGGTTTCATCCATATCTAGAAAACCATTGAATAAATCTGTATTTGGTTTATGACCTATTGCAATAAATAATCCGTCAACGTCGATTTTTTTTGTAGAAGAATCTTTAGTATTTTGAATTACAGCACCTGTCATTACCTTTCTTCCGTTTTCCTCTTTACCTAAGACTTCTTTAACAACACTGTTTGTCATAAATTTTATTTTGGGATTTTTCTTTGCTCTTGCAAGCATAATTTTAGATGCACGAAATTCATCACGCCGATGAACAATAGTCACTTCCGAGGCGAACTTTGTTAAGAATGTAGCTTCTTCCATTGCAGTATCACCACCACCAACTACCAATACTTTCAGACCTTTGTAAAAAAATCCATCACAGGTCGCACAGGCAGAAACACCATATCCCATATATTTGCTTTCACTTTCAATACCCAATAGTTTTGCAGAAGCGCCGGTAGCTATAATTATTGCATCTGCAGTATAAATTTCGCCGTATGATTCAATTACAAAAGGCCGTTTTGAAAAATCAACTTTAGTTACCTCTTTATAAATAGATTTTGCTCCAAACCTTTGAGCCTGTTTTCTCATTACATCCATTAACTGAGGACCTTGAATCCCGGTTTCAAAGCCAGGATAATTTTCAACCTCTGTTGTAATAGTCAATTGCCCACCTGGCTGCAAACCCTCAAAAATAACAGGATTTAAATTTGCTCTAGCAGTATATAATGCAGCAGTAAAACCTGCAGGTCCGGCTCCAATTATTATTACTTTATGATGATTGTTATTACTAATTTCAGACATTTTTTCTCCGTTCTACAGAATTATTTGAGAAATAAAATTAAATATTTTAGTAATTAGATACATGAAAGTATGGTAGGTTTCAAAAGTAATCATAAAAGGAAAGCTGCATTTCTTTTTAATCCGGATAATTTAGTTCTTTTAACCGGATTCTCCTTAAATCTTCTATTAAATTCCTCTTTTGTTAAAGATATTATATCGGCAATAAGAAGTTCTTTATTTTCATTTATTGGATAGAATTCCGTGTTTTCTGTAACCTGAGAAAATTTATTATTCCACGGGCAAACATCCTGGCAGATATCACACCCGAAAATCCAATTATCAAATTTCCCTTTAAAATTATCAGGGATTTCATTTTTATTTTCAATAGTTAAATACGATATACACTTATTTGCGTCCAAAACATATTCATCAACAATAGCGTTAGTCGGGCAGGCATCAATGCAGGCGGTACAAGAGCCGCAAAAATCTTCGATTGGGATGGAATAATTGAACTCAAAATTTGTAATTATATTAGCAATAAAAAACCAGCTTCCAAATTCCTTGTTTATTACATTGTTATGTTTGCCAAGCCAACCAATGCCTGATTTAACAGCCCAGGCTTTATCCATTACCGGTCCGGTATCTACATAAGTTTTGGCTTCAAAAGAAGGATCGATTTCTTGAAGTACCTCAACAAGCCTTTCGAGTTTTTCCCAAATAATTAAATGATAATCTTTTCCCCATGCATACCGGGAAATTTTCCCTTTGTTTTTGTCATTAGAATATTTTTCGGGTGTATAATAATTTATTCCAAGTGAGATAATAGATCTAGCAGATGGAAGTAATTTTTTTACATTTTTTCTTTTCTCAAGATTTCTTTCCATGTATTTCATATCGGCTTGGAAATTTTTTTCCAACCATTCTTCCAGTTTTTCAATTTCGTTTTTTAGTTCTTCGGCAGGAGCAAACCCTATCAAATCAAATCCAAAACTCTTCGCTTTTTCAACTACGATTTCATTCGATATATTCATATCTCAAATTATTTACCAATTTAGGCTTTTCTTAAAAGCTTTTACATAAACATGATCATCAATTAATTTTACATCATAACTATCAAGACCGCTTGTACCTGAAGGAGTTTTTCCGGTTCTTAAATTAAACATCCAACCGTGTGCCGGACAAACAATATATTCATCTTCAACAAATCCATCATAAATTAAAGTATTATGCTGATGAGGACAAACATTACTTAAAGCAAAAACTTCTCCATCAACTTTAATTATAGCAATTTCAATATCGTCAATAATGAATCTCTTCCCTTCCCGGTCCTTCAATTGATTTAAAGGGCAAATATTTTTATAACCGTCATCTTTATAATGATTCATATTTCTTATCTATGCTAAATCCTTTTTCAGTGTTTTTTACTGTAGCAACCGGGCTAAAAGGATCATGTTCAAAAAAAATTTTCCAGTTTTCTTCAACTGCTTTCGGTAATATCATTTTCTTTTCCTTTACCGTTTCCAAAGGTTGAATATCATAACCCATAACATATGGAATTCTAATGTGTGACATTGTAGGGAAAAGATCGGCGCAATATAAAAGTGTTGCAGAAGAATCGGATACTTTTAATAGCTGCTGACCAACAGTATGTCCGTTCACAATTATAAATTCAATCTCATCATCAAAATTTTTGACACTATCTAATAAATTAAGAACACCGTGTTCTATCAGCGGATGAAATTTATCTTTTATATAACTTCCTTTATCCCTATCGGAAGGATTCATTCCCCAATTATAATTTTGTTTCTGGACATAATATTTAGCATTCGGAAAAGCCGGAGTTAATTTCCCATTTTCATTTTTTAATGAGCCGCCTGTATGATCAAAATGAAGATGTGTTAAGATTACATCAGTTATATTATCTCTATTTAAATTTAATTTGCTTAACGATTTATCAATTGAATTTCCATTTTGATTTATTTGATAAATTTCTCTTGATTTGCCGTCCCAATCATTCCCCATTCCGGTATCAACTAAAATCTTTTTATTGCTTGAAACCAAAAGAAGGTTGCGTGTAGCAAGTGTTATTCTGTTAGCTTCATCCGAAGGACTTGTTTTTACCCACAGCGGCTTGGGAATAATTCCGAACATAGCTCCGCCGTCCAACGCAAAAGTTCCTGATTCAATTATATGTAATTCGTATTTCCCTATTTTCATTTCTATTCCATATAAAAAACCGATTTTAAAATAATTATAATAAGAAAAGGTAAAAGAAATATTCCTCAATTCAAAAGGAACGCTGGTGTAAGATTTAAAATAGTATAATCAAAAGACTATATATTAAACTCATTAGGAAATCTTTGCATAATTAAATTTCCTATTAATTCAGCTACTTCTTTAATAGAGATTAAATGCGTATTAATAATCATGTGATAAAGGAGAGGATCATCAATATCTTTGCTAAAATATGTCTTTAAATAATTTTTCCTGGCTTCATCGTCTTTTTCTATAAAGTTCATTGCTTCAACTTCTTTTAGATTATAGACTTCCATCGTATGTTTTATCCGATCTTCTAGAGTGGAAACTAAACGAATATGAAAACTATTTCTTAAAGATGAAGTAATTATATTGGCACCTCTACCGACAATTATAACGTTCCCGATATGTGCCAATTGAAGGATAGTTTCTGTTGTTTTATGAACAAGTGACCAGGAAGTTGGGCGCCCGCCCAACAATTCATTAGCAATAGATTTAATTACGGAATATTTCTCCTCTTCCATTATTTTTGATAACGTAAGGGGCAGGTTATGATCTTCAAGGACTTTTTTAATAAGATTATGATCAAAAATAGTCCATTCAGGAGAATCTTCTTTTAAATACGGCTGAAAAAAACTTATTAATTCATTACCAACTTTATCAGCACCGGCACCGGTTTGCCGGGATATTGTAATGCAGGGTTTAACTCCCAATTTAGTAATTACATTTATATTTCCAGTATCGGATGAATGAGCTTCTATATATCTTTTTGCTTTTTTAAAAGCGCCAATTGAATTCATTAATGTTCCTCACATCATGTATTAATAATAACCGAACAAAGATTAATATATGGTTTTAGCAAAAAATATTAAATGTAGATTTTAGGAATGAATAAAATTTGTGAGGTAGTCCATAAACAAGAAAGGGCATCTTAACGATGCCCTTTCGGTTCCCGAACTTTTTATACTTCTGTATCCCCATCAACATTACTCCCCTCGTTTTTCGTCTCCCCTTACCCGTTCTCCCCTGTCAAAAACCTATATTTACAAATTAATAATTAACTTGCCAATTCTTCAATTGGAATACAGCAATCAACAGGGCATACATCGGCACATTGGGGTGTATCATGAACTCCTTCACATTCCTTACATTTATCTGGTACTATATAAAAATATTCATTGGAGAAAAATCCAGAATTTCCGGATGGTGCAGCATCATTCTCGCCGTAATTCTTTCCTTCAAGCTCCCACTCTGTTCCTCCTTCATAAATTGCATCATTTGGACATTCAGGTTCGCAAGCCCCACAGTTTATACATTCATCCGTTATCCTTAAAGCCATTTTGAAATACTCCTTATATTAGCTTTATTATTAGAAATTTTCTTAGTCATTTCGGTTTAAAGAGTCTAATTCTATGCCAAATCACGTGAAAGAAAACCACATAATCTATTCTTCAAAATCCGGCCTAAAAATTATACTGCAATTACTAAATTGAGAGTTTCAATTTTCATGTCTGAGAAACGGAAATCCAAATTCTTAATTATGGAAGATTCTCAATTTTGGAAAGTGTAAAAATGAATTGAATTGAAGGTATAAATTACATTAAAAAAAGAGGTTTTTTCTAACTAAGGAATAATATTATCTGCATAAAAAAGAATGCATAAAAATTTAAATAATTAAATAAATAATGAAAGATATTATCGGCCTATTCCATCTAAATATTCTTTTCTCGCCAATAAAGTTTCTTCGTCTTCAACATGATTCGGATCGGGGATACAGCAATCTACAGGGCAAACAGCAGCACACTGCGGTTCATCATGAAAGCCTTTGCACTCGGTACATTTATCCGGAACGATGTAAAAGAAATCATTTGAGAAAAAACCCTTTGCTCCTGAAGGAGCATCATCATCTTGGTTATAATTTTTGCCTGCTAATTCCCATTCAGCGCCTCCTTCGTATATGGCAGTGTTAGGACATTCCGGTTCGCATGCACCGCAATTAATACACTCCTCTGTAATCATTATTGCCATTTTATTATTCGCTCCTTTCGATCAAAATAAAATCAAAATTTTTGAGTTCAAAAATAACAATGTTTAATTCTTGTTCAAGTAAAAAAATAAATATTACCAGCTTCCGCTTGCTCCGCCGCCGCCAAATGAACCGCCGCCGCCGCTAAAACCTCCAAAGCTGCCTCCGCCAAAACTTCCGCCTGAACTGCCTCCACCGAAACCCCCCGGGAAAAATATAAAACCTCCACCTCTTCTCCTGCCTCCTCTAAATAGAAATCTTATAACAAAAAAAATGATTATGAAAAAGGGGAATAAATTAGGAATTCCCTTATCATTTGATTCCGGTTTTTGCTCAATGTGGTATTCACCTTTGACTGCTGAAATTATTGCATCTATTCCTGCAGTTATGCCATCATAGTATTGATCTTTTCTAAAATAAGGAATTATAACATTTCTTATAATAGAGCTTGAAAGAGCATCCGGCAACGCTCCTTCCAGGCCATAACCCACTTCAATTCTAATTTTTCTATCATTTTTTACAATTAAAAGAAGGATTCCGTTGTCATTTTCCTTGGTACCGATTTTATTTTGATGTGCAACATCATAAGAATAATCTTCCAACGGATAATCATTTAATGTCGGGATCATTAACATAACTATTTGATCGCTTGTTGAATCCTGGAAAGTCTTTAAACGATAGTCGAAGGTATTTAATTGCTGGCTTGTTAGTGTACTCGTTAAATCGGTCGCCCAATTTTTTAAATCGGGAACTTTGGGCTGTGCACTAACAATTGTATAACAAAATAAAATAGATAAAAAATACTTCATCAATATTAAAATTCTACCTTCGGCGGAGTTTCGGAACCAGGTATTGATTTAAAATATTGCTTTATCGGAAAATTAAACATACCTGCAAAAAAAGAATTGGGAAATGTTTTAATCGTAGTGTTATATTCCTGTACGGTTAAATTAAATTTTCTCCTTTCAACAGCAATTCTGTTTTCAGTTCCTTCAAGCTGCGCCTGCAGCTGTAAAAAATTTTCATTAGCTTTTAGATTCGGATAATTCTCAACGGTAACAAGCAATCTCGATAATGCATTACCTAGTTGTCCCTGTACCTGTTCAAATCTTTGAAATGCCTGAGGATCATTTAAAACCTGCGGCGTTACTGTCATCTGGCTGACTTTTGCTCTTGCTTCGGTAACATCAGTTAAAACCCCCCTTTCAAAATTGGCATATCCCTTTACAGTATTTACCAAATTAGGAATAAGATCTGCCCTTCGCTGATATTGATTTTCAACCTG
>CAYUVK010000045.1:0-37601 GCA_964448105.1 uncultured Ignavibacteriaceae bacterium | reverse complement strand
AAGAATTTTTTCCCCAAATATTGCCGCCATACTAATTGTCACAAGTCAGGAGGCTTTCTTCCAATTCGCGGTGTAGAATGGTGTATCCATTTAATAACGGAGGCCCGCCAATTCCGGCACCAAATTCGGAAATGGCTTCCATTGCTCTCTTTTTTACATAAGGATGGTTTGCCAATCCTAAATAATTATTGGATCCGAACATTATCATTTTCCTTTTTTTGCCAGTATATCTATCTATTATGTATACTTCTCTATCAGCAGCAGATGAAATACATCGCATATGCTGCATTTGCTTATTTTCGATTAAATCAATTACAAAACGGGTGAAATATTCGGCTTTTTCTTTTAATCTTAATTGTCTTCCTTTTAAGAGCATTTCACGCAAATCAAAATTTTCTCCACCCTGATATTCTAATACATTTTTCATTTCATTATCTCCCTATTTTTTAATTTTCTTTGCTATTTTCATAATCTTTAAAGCCATAAATTACTTTTACGATTCTAGTGAAATGTCAATAAGGATTAATAGAAATGTCAAAAAAATGTCTGTTTAATAAGAGGAAATATTCAAATATTTGATGAATTAAAAGGGTGGGATTAAATTTTTAATTAAATTTATAATTCAAGTTGACCGCCTAAGATTGGAAAACTGTTAAAACAGTTGAATATTAAATTGTTGGGTATTATTAATATCGGGATTAATCCCGATGTTAATAATAAAAGGTCTAGTATTGATAACCGTTTTAACGGTTTACACGAATAAGTGGTTATTGGCAGTTTATAAATAAAAAAATAATTATAAACCAGGGAGATAAAATATGTATGGAATTTTTATTTTCGCTTCAACTGTGTTTATGGGATTCTTTGCTATTATGAATCCCATCGGAAATATGCCGATATTTCTAGGACTGGTTGAAGGTATCGAAAAACCTGAACAAAAGAAGATAGCCTGGAAATCTGTATCGTTAGCTTTTCTAATTGTTGCTGCATTTTCCATATTCGGCAGTGTAATTTTTAAAGCATTTGGAATTACACTTCCTGCTTTTCAAATCGGAGGCGGGCTGCTTATTTTTATTGTCGGCTATCAGCTTCTGCACGGAAAAGAGTCTTCTATGCATCATCCATCGGAAGGTGAAAATGAAAAGGATAATGCTGTTGAAGATATCGCAATTTCACCTTTAGCAATTCCAATATTGGCAGGACCGGGAACTATTTCCACTGCAATGAACTTTGTCGGTGAAGAATCATCATTATTGCATATAGTGGTTGTCATCGGTGTATTTGCAGTAATTTGCTTGATAACTTATTTATGTTTTGTCTTCGGAGAAAAAATTCTTTCATATTTTAAAAAAGGGGTTGTTAAAGTAATAACCAGGTTGATGGGATTAATCATTACTATAATTTCCGTTCAGATGGTTATAGCAGGTGTTCATAATGCTTTAAAATTATACAGGTAATCAATTTCTCATTAACTTGATTTTATCTTATCGTCTATAGCCAAAAGGGACTTCAAATAGAAGTCTATTCCTTTATCCAGACTATTGGTGAGGTTCCTAATTTTAGTGCTGTCTATTTCAATTAATTTACCATAAATAGGAATTTTTATTTGAGCTTCTTTTATTACTCTGCCAAGTTCAACAGGCTGCCAATTTATTTCTTTCGCCTTTAATAAAAATATACTCTTCAAATTTTGTGGTATTGTAAAAAGCAGTTCAAATTCTCCATGATAACCGGCAAGCAGAAGCCATGCAGGAATTAAAGATGATTCTGCTAAGGTTAGCGATTCCTTATCAATTTTATCCTTCCAATCTTCATTTAATATAAAACCCTTATTGTTAAGTCGCATTAATTGATCTAATGTAGAGATTAAAATACATCAACCTGATAAATATGGTGTTGGTGAAGTTTATGCAAAAGGTGATAAACAGGAGATCTAGGTTATATTGATAAAGACGGATTTCTTCATCTGAGCGGAAGAAAGAAAAATGTGATAATAGCTAATAATGGAGAAAATGTATATCCTGAAAAGATTGAAGATCTTTTAAACCGCAGTCCTTTTATAATAGAAAGCATAGTTTACGGTGAGAAAGATGTGAAGCACGATGAAATAATTGCTTCACAGTTAGTTGTCGATTCCGAAGCTTTTATTTATTATGTTGAAAAAAACAATATTAAATTAACAGATGACTTTATTAATAAAGTTATTTCTGATGAAATTAAAAAGATCAATAAAGAACTGGCATCTTTTAAACAGGTTAAGAAATTTTATTTAAGAGAGAAAGAGTTTGAAAAAACAACTACACAAAAAATTAAACGGCATTTAGTTCAAATAAACAAATAATAAATAATAATATGCGTCTTAAAGATAAAGTTGCCATTATAACCGGGGGGGCGGGCGAGGAATTGGTAGAGCAATTGCTTTAGGCTTCGCCAGTGAAGGCGCTACTGTTATAATTGCAGCCAATTGAATGGTTCGGATAAAGGCTCATTTGCGGCATCCAGACTCCATTCGAACAAAAATTCAAGACATTATTCTTCAATCGGAATATGAGCTTTATTTTTTGCCAGCCACATATCAAAATTTAGTAAGGCTGGATTTAAGCTCCGTGATTCTTCAAGATTGCGAATTTCAAGTCCGTCTTTTTCAAAATCTCGGTAAAATTGAAACATATTCCCAACATCATCGGCACCTGGAAAACCAAAACCTCTATAAACCTCGGGAGAAACTTCATTATAAATTATATCTTTACCAAGAGCTTTTGAAAGTTTATCAGCCATTTCATATCCTGTCAGATGATCTCCTGCTATTCCAACAGTCTTACCGATATATTTTTTACCACTTTTAAATACACCCAAAGCACATTTACCAATATCTTCGGCAGCGATACCGGCAAGCTTTTTATCTCCCATAGGAAATGTTATTGCATATTTTCCATCCGGACCTTTTTTAGGCTCCATTCCAAAGTAAATAAGATTATCCCAATAAAATGAAGCGATAAGATAAGTTGTTGGTACTCCCGCATCCTCAAAATATTTATTAGATTCTCCCTTGCCGTCAAAATGAGGTACTTTATAATTTTCCATAAGCGTAGGCATCCGATTATCATTAAGAGGAACCCATTTGCGCGTATCTTCAAGTGTAGACCATATAACATGAGAAACACCAGCATCTTTAGCAGCTATTGCCATATTTTTAGCATGCTCTTTTTCTTTCTCAGGTGAAAAGTATTCCCAATAATTAGTAACACAGAATGCACCATAAGCCCCTTTAAATGCTTTCTTTAAACTATCAAGGTCACTTGCATCCGCTTCAACAACTTCAACACTTTTCTTCGAAAGTTCTTTAGCTTTATCCGAATTTGCATTTCTGGTAATTGCCCGTGCGGTAAATTCATATCCGGTATCATTTAGAATTGCTCGAACTAACCCGCCGCCTTGAGCGCCGGTTGCTCCAATTACAGCTATTACTTTCTTTTCTGACATTAAAAAACCTCCTTAATTAAAAATAGTAAAATTTCAAAACCAGAGTAATATTTTTGAATTTTGAATAAAATTCTAAATGAATAAATAAATGAATTAGAAAAGTTATTTAAAATTATTGAAATATTAGTAGTTGGATTGTGCTGAAGATGACAAATCCATGTGTAATCATTATTTTACCAAATAGTGCATTTGAATAATCAATCGTTACTACATTGTTAAAAAATAAATTACCTATATCAGGATATAATAGAAATAGTCTGAAAATGATGTTTAAATAATCTTGACCTCTCTCACAGCTACTTTATTTATAAAACTATAGCTTGTAATTACTCTTATTCATATAGTCTTTCCTGCAAATTCAAATAATTTTATGGAGTCAGATATTAAGATATTAATGCTCTGTTACGAGTATCCCCCGATTGGCGGCGGCGGTGCTAAAGTTGTTCACGGTTTAACACATGAGTTAAGCAAGAAAGATTGTGAAATTGATTTAGTAACAATGGGATTCAAAAACCTTCCTGCTTTTGAAAAAATAGGTAATCTTAATATTCATAGAGTAAAATGTATTAGGTTAAACAGGAATGTATGTACTTACCCGGAAATGATTCTATACATTTTTTTAGCAGTCCCTAAAATTTTAAAATTATGTAAAAAAAATAAATATCAAATAAATCATACACATTTTATTTTTCCAGATGGAATTTTGGCTTTTGCACTGAAAATGTTGCAAGGGATTCCATATATTATAACCGCACATGGTTCCGATGTACCCGGGTATAATCCCGATAGATTTAAATTACTTCATAAATTTCTTTTACCTCTTTGGAGATTGATCACTTCAAATGCAGAAAAAATAATTTTGCCGAGTAAAAATTTAGAAGTATTGGTAAAAAAAATTAATCCTACGTTGAAAACAGCTATTATACCTAATGGAATTGAATTGGATAAATTCTCTTCCAATGTAATGAAGAAAAGACAAATTCTTATAGTTACAAGGATGTTTAAACGAAAAGGAGTCCAGTATTTTTTAGAGGCTGTTAAAGAAATAGAGCATGATTATACCATAAATATAGTAGGAGAAGGTCCTTATTTAGAAACTCTTAAAAATATGTCGCGGGAAAATAATCTAAAAATTAATTTTTTAGGATATTTAGACAATCTCTCCGATCAGTTGAAAAGACTTTATGAAGAATCAGAAATATTTGTATTTACATCGGAATCGGAAAATTTTCCGGTGGTTCTTCTTGAAGCAATGCTTTCCGGTATGGCAATTATTACTACAAATGATAATGGTTGTGCGGAAGTTGTTGGAGATGCAGCAATATTAATCGAATCTAAAAATTCAAAAGCAATTAAAGATTCGCTGCATAAATTAATAAGTAATACTAAATTAACGAAAGACCTCCAGCTTGCTGCAAGGAAAAGAGTAGAAGAGAAATTTAGCTGGGGATTTACTTCCCAAAAACATTTAGACCTTTATTCAAGAGTTATTTCGACTTCAAAGCTTTTTAGTTTTTTCGGATATTATGTAAAGCAGAATTGAAGATTTATATAAATAAGATTCGCAATTGGTGTTAATTATTTATTAAAGAAAAATTTATGCGAGGTTATTGATCTTTAATATACCAAAAAATTTTAACCGGTATAAAAATCACAAAATTTGGATTAGACTACCCTATCTTTAAATAGAAAATCATAAGAAAAAATAAAATCTCTTTTACTAAAAACTAAATTTCATTTTATAAATAATCTATATGAAGATTTGCCTGATCTGTACAGAAATATTTGAATGGGGTAAATATGGTGGTTTCGGACGTGCAACCAGGATAATTGGAAGAGAACTTGTAAAACATGGAATTGAGGTCTTCGCTGTTGTTCCAAGAAGGAATGGACAAAAAGAAATTGAAATATTGGACGGAATAAAAGTACTTGGTTTTAAGAAATCAAATCCTTTTTATGCAAAGAAATTATTTAATACATGCAATGCCGATGTTTATCATTCTGAAGAACCTTCATTTTTAACATATCTTGCTATGAAAGAAATGCCTCATAAGTTTCATATTATTACGTCCAGAGATCCCAAACTTACTAACGATTGGACTAGAGAATTTATTCGCCCGTCTTATAATAAATTACAGGTTTTTTCTAATTATTTATTTGAAAATAATTTTCTTGTTGGAAAATCGGTTCGAAAAGCTAATAGGGTGTTCAGTGCAGCAATTTTTCTTAAGAGCAGAACTTCAAAAAAATATTCGTTAAATGGTGCAGTCGATTTTTTACCAACTCCCATTAATATTCCGGCAGAGAATATTGTAAAAGCTAGATTACCCACTGTATGTTTTTTAGCTAGATGGGATAAAAGAAAAAAACCGGAACTGTTTTTTCAATTAGTAAAATCATTTCCTGAGGTTCAATTTATTGCCATAGGAAAGGGACGGAATAATAACTACGATAATTATTTGAGGAAAAAATATTCTTATTTAAAAAACTTAACTATTACCGGGTTTATTAATCAATTTGAAAGCAATGGGATAGATGAAATTTTAGATAAAAGCTGGATTTTAGTAAATACAGCTACAAGAGAAGGTTTGCCTAATTCATTTTTAGAAGCTCTTGCACACAAATGCGCAATATTAAGTTCACTCAATCCTGAGAATGTCACCGAACGCTTTGGATACTTTGTTAAGAATAATAATTTTATTGAAGGATTGAGTAGCTTATTAAAAAACGATGCCTGGAAAGTTAAAGGTGAAGAAGGACAGATTTATGTTAAAGAAAATTACGAACTAAATAAAGCGGTAGAAAAACATATTAATATTTATAATGATTTATTAATAACAGAGAATAATACTTATGCAATCAAATAAAAAAAAACTTCTTGTTATTGCTCTTGCCGAAGCAACTTTTGATTTAATCATTCCATGGATGGAAGACGGAGAGCTCCCGGCATTTAAAAAATTGTTCGAAGAAGGGACTACCGGGAAACTTGAATCTTCAATCCCTATGATAACACCGCAAATGTGGGGTAATATTTTAACGGGAAAAAATTCAGGACGTCATGGTTTATTCGATTTTTGGCAAAGGGGAAACGACGGAAAATTTAAAGAAGTGAATGGTTCACAAATAAAATCAAAACCTATTTGGAATATTTTAAGTGAAAACGGTTTAAACTCAGGAGTTGTAAATATCCCTTTCACATACCCTCCCCAAAAAATTAAAGGTTTTATGATTTCGGGTGAAGATGCTCCCGGTGCACACCGTTCTATTGCAGATCCCAATAGTCTTTATGATGAAATTGTTAAAGAATTTGGCAGGTATAGGTTAAAAGATATTTTCCCCGGCGGAAGGAAGAAAGAAGATTATTTAACATTAGTTGAAGAAGATGTAAAAAAACAAACCGATGTTTTAACCTATTTAATTGAAAATAAAAATTGGGATTTTTTTATAACATTTTACAGTGCTTCGGCTATTACACAGCACTATTTCTGGAAGGATATGCAGCTGCAAAATAATGTGTATAAAGATGTAATTAAAACTGCGTATAAATCTTTGGATACTGCAATTGATCGTTTAATTAAAGCTGCAGGTCCAAATACTTATATATTTATTTTTTCGGAATGCGGAGCCGGTCCCCTAACTTCGGGAATTCAAATTAATACTTGGCTGCAAAAAGAAGGATTTCTAACTTATAAAAAAACAAATAATGTTTCTAATTCAAATGGTAAACAAAAATCATTTAAGGAATCTTTTATTCGCTCAAAAGTTGCCGGCTTCAGAAAAAATGTTCAAGGTTCTATTCCTAAATCATGGTATTTCTTTGCGAATAAAAATGTGCATTGGCTAAAAAGCTGGATTCAAACTTATCTTGCCGGATCAGATATAGATTGGAGTAAAACTTATGCTTTTTCCAGGGGAAAAGAAGGAGATATTTTCATTAACCTTAGAGGAAGAGATCCCAACGGGATTGTCGAACAGGAACAATATGATAGTGTAAGAGAAGAAATTATAAAAAAGTTTTCAGCCCTTACTAATCCTTCAAATGGTAAGCCTGTAGTTAGTAAAATATATAAACGTGAAGAATTATATGACGGACCTTATGTGGAATTTGCACCCGATTTACTTATAGAGTTTGAAGATAATGCATATATGCCAAGTGAAAATGATAAGAATAAAGATTCAATCTTTGTAGAAAGATGGAGAGAGAATATGAACTGGCCGACAAGCGGAAGCCATAGAACCGATGGGGTGCTTTTGGCTACAGGACCTGATATTGCAAAAAATAAAGAAATAATTAATACAAGAATAATTGACATGACTCCAACCTGGCTTTATTTATTAAACCAAAATGTCCCGGATGATATGGAAGGTAAAGTAATTACGGATCTTTTTAACCAAAATGTCAAATCGGAATTTAAAGGAGAGAAGCCTTATGAAGTATAAAAATTTCGGGAATACGGATTTAAAGGTTACAGAACTCGGTTTAGGATGCCAATCATTAGGCGGAGGCTTATATTATAAAGACTATAACGAATCAATCAAAGTGCTGTATAAAGCTTTTGATTATGGTATTAATTTCTTTGATGTATCCGATCATCATAGTTTAGGACAAAGTGAAATACTTCTCGGTAAGGCATTTAAAGATCGAAGAGATAAGGTTATTATTACAAGCAAAGCAGGACTTATGTATACGCCAGCAGGATTTTTTATTTTGAGATTAAGATCTTTGGCCAGGCCTTTCAGTAGTTTATTACATCCGTTGAAAAGTTCTCTTCACTATTTCAGAGCATCCCAATTACGTTTTAACTATTCCGGTGAATATCTAACAAGGGCAGTGGAAAAAAGTCTAGTTAGACTCCGAACAGATTATTTGGATTTATTTCAATTATATAAACCTTCGGCAGATGTTATTGAACGTGGAGAATTTATAGAGACCTTAGAAAAATTAAAGTCCCAGGGGAAAATTAGATATTATGGAATTACATGCCTTACTGTTGATGACGCCATATTGTGCTTAAAGTTCAATAATATTTCTTCGCTACAAGTTGCAATAAGTTTAATCGATCAAGAAGCAATTAAGAAATTGATTCCTTTTGTAAAAGAAAGAAATCTCGGACTCATTGCCAGGCATCCACGGGCAATAGGACTCTTTACTAAAAATAGAGATGATATTATGGGAGATAGTTCAGCTTTCTCCAGGGAGGAATTTGAAAAAAGAAAATATAAGGCCGGCAAGTTTCAATTTCTAGTAAAAGAGAACCGCACAATTGCCCAGGCTGCAATTCAATTTGTTTTGCAGCTCGATGGAATTTCAGTTGTACTTCCCCGTGCTGTTAATCAGGAAGAAATAGATGAAAATATTAATTCATTATCGGCACCTCCACTTACCGAAAATGAAATTAAGCAAATCTATTCATTGACTTAACCTATTTTATGAATCAATAGTTAATTGAAAAAAATTGACCTTTGAAAACTTTGCAAGGTATGCCTAAGGTTTTTTAGGGGGATGAAGTTCAGGTTTAAGTTTCTTTAAGTTCTTCTGAAAGGGAAATGCAAACTCCGATATTTTTAATAAAATTGATTTAACATAACTTTAAATGAAATATAGAATACTCGGCAAAACTGATTTAAAAGTATCAGAAATTGGTTTCGGCTGCCAGTCAATTGGAGGCGGACTTTATTATAAAAATAATAGTGAAGCACTAAAGGTTTTAAATGAAGCCTATGATAAAGGAGTTAATTTTTTCGATACTTCCGATCATTATTCTTTAGGTGAAAGCGAAAAATTAATTGGAAAAGCATTTAAAAATAAAAGGGATAAAATTATTATTGGAACTAAAGCAGGGACTTTATATTCGCACCGGGCGGTTGCAGCATTAAAATTAAGACCTTTGTTAAAACCATTCCGCAAATATATGCAGCCTCTGAAAATCCCTTTCCATTTAATGCGTGCTAATCAAAAACGAAAAGATTTCTCAAAAAGCTATTTAGTGGCAGCTGTAGAAAATAGTTTAAAGCGTCTTCAAACAGATTATATAGATCTTTTTCAACTGCATAAACCGTCTAAAGAAATTCTGGAAAAGGGAGAGTTTATTGAGACTTTAGAAATGCTTAAGCAGCAGGGAAAAATTAGATACTATGGCATATCCTGTGCTGAAAATGAAGATGCACTTATTTGTTTTAATTACCCGGAAATTTCTTCCGTTCAAATAACTGTAAATCTTTTAGATAATAAATGTGTTGAAGATATTCTATCGATAGCAAAAGAAAAAAGAATAGGTGTAATAGCCAGGAATCCAAGAGCCCAGGGGCATTTAACTGCAGAATTTAATGATATTATGGCTGAAACTTATGCAAAAGATTACAAGGAATTTGAAATCAAAAAAGAAAAAGCGAAAAAGTTTAAAGTACTCGTAAATAATAAAAGAACTCTGGCACAAGCTGCTATTCAATATGCTCTTAGTTATGAGGAAGTTTCCACTGCAATTCCTCGTTCGGTAAATTCAAAACAATTAATGGAAAACCTCGGAACATTAAATGCACCGCCGTTATCCGATTCTGAATTTTTAAAAATAAATGCAATACAAGCTTCAATTTGATCATGGAATATAGAATTCTTGGAAAAACTAATTTAAAAGTTTCTGTTATTGGGATGGGATGCTCTGGTATTGGTCAAAGTCTGCACCATCGAAATAATGAAGAATCTCTAAAAACGTTAAGCGAAGCTTTTGAATCCGGGATTAACTTTTTTGATACTGCTCCAAACTATAGTAACGGAGAAAGTGAGCTATTGATTGGGAAAGCATTAAAACACAACAGGAATAAAATAATTATTTCTTCAAAGGTAGGAACAACATCTACTGCAATTGGAAAGTTTGCTAAAAAAGTAAAACCTTTTTTTAATCCTATAAGAAAAACATTAGACCCCTTAAAATTTATTTTACCAAAAATTTACAAATCACAAAGACGCCACGACTTTTCTGCGGATTTTTTTAATAATACTGTTGAAGGAAGCTTAAGAAGACTGCAAACTGATTATCTTGATTTAGTGCTGCTGCATCATCCCACAAATCAAATTTTAGAATCCGGTGATTTTTGTGAAGCTTTTGAATCACTCAAATCTCAAGGTAAAATTAGGTTCTACGGCATTTCATGCGATTCACTTGAGCATGCTTTTCTTAGCTTGAAATTAACCGGAGTTTCAGTAATACAAATAGAATTAAGCATGATAGATCAAGAACCAATACCGGAATTATTACCATTAGCTTTTGAAAAAAATATTGGTGTTGTTGCACGCCTTCCACTCGCAAAAGGATTACTGTCGGCTCACAATTCAGAGACGAAAGCGGAAAGATGGGCTTATGATCGAAAAGTTTTTGAAGAGAGAAAAAAGAAAGCTGATAAATTGAAGTTTACAGCAAATGAAAATAGAACAATGGCTCAAAGCGCTTTACAATTTGTCCTTCTTCAAAAAGGTGTTTCATCTGCTATACCCGGCTTTAATAACATGAATCATTTGAAAGAGAATCTAAAAGCGCTGAGTGCTCCGCAGCTTACTAATAAAGAGCTTGATGGGATTTACTCTTTAAGATTATGAACGATTTTCTTTATCTTGCAGTCTGGAGAAAAATTTAAATCAGCTGGTTTCACATATCAATTGGTTTATTGAAAAAGATTATCATATGAATAAAAGAGTTGTATTAGTAATAAAGCTCCTTCTTACCTCTATTATACTTACTTATATATTTATAAAAATCCCTTTCAGTGATATTTTAAAAAATCTTTCATCTGGAAATTTATTCTTATTTATTTTAGCCCTTGTACTGACTATTCCGGCTACACTCCTATCATCCTTCCAAACAAAATATTTAACATCGATACAAAAAATGTCGATATCATTCAGAGAAATATTAAAGATCTATTTAACGGCAAGTTTTTATTCTCTATTTCTTCCCGGGACTTTGTTAGGAGGAGCGGTTAAATGGTATAAATTTAAAAAGCATGGTTCAAAGTCATCCGCCGCAGTAGTGGTGGTTTTTAATAGGTACCTTGAATTATTTATTGTTACTCTTATAGGATTACTTTTTTCAATCCCGGCTTTAATTGAATCTAGCTACTCATATTTATTACCCGTGTGGTTTATTGCACTTTTACTATTATTTGCCAGTTATGTCTTCCTTTTGAATGCCAAAGCCTTGAGAAAAATTGAAAAAATATTTAACAAAATTCCGTCGCCCCAGGCTTTTAAAAGAAAAGTTGGAAGCCTATTTACAGCTATGCATGAGTTTCAAAACCTAACATTAAAAGACCACTTTGAAATATTGGCAATAATGTTTTTATATCATTTTTTGAATGTAATATCATTTTATTTATTAGCTTTGTCAATAAATGTTTCATTAAGCATTTTAGTATTAGGATGGATAAGATCAATTGTAATAATTTCCAACATACTTCCGATTTCTTATTCCGGATTAGGTGTCCGGGAAGGAATTATAATATATTTGTTTCACTTTTATGGTGTACCGGCCAGTGGGGCACTAGTTATTTCTTTACTCTCCTTTGCCAGGAATTTGTCTATTCCGTTAGTAGGAGGAATTCTTGAACTAAAGGATTTTTTATATGGTAAGAGTTATAAATCAATTGAAGAACCAATATCGAAAACCTTGAAATAGGAATCTATTCTTTAAGGACTTTTCAGTTTAATTAATTTTAAATGAATTTAACCGATAACAAAAAGAACAATTCTAAAATTCAAACACCGGTATTGTCCGTTATTATACCTTTTTATGGTGATATAAAAGATCTATCAAAATGTCTGGAAGGATTATCCTATCAAAATTTTAATTTTGACTTTGAAATAATTGTAACCGAAAGCGGGAATGATCCTAAAGTTTTTAGTTTAATTAATTCCGTACATAATGCACAGTTAGTTTCATCTTCCTATTTAATGTACCCGGGAAAGGCAAGAAATCTGGGTGTAAAATATTCAAAAGCTAACCTATTATCCTTTATTGATTCGGATGTTGTCCGGCAAAGATTCGGTTGAATTATTCAAAAACCGCAGAATATTAATTATTACATCAAACTATAAAGATAAGTTTTCTAAATTAGAAAAAGAGTTGTTATCAAAATATCAATCGGAAGTTTCATTTTATGAAATTTCCCCTGTTAAATCTTTATTAGAAAAAATTAATTTAAAAGATATAGATACTAATGTAGACATAGTACTAATAGGTGCAGGAATAGGTTCTTCAAATATCATGGCTCAGTTAAGCAGTTTAAAAACAGTTTGCATAGAACCAGGAATTTTTCTTGAAATGCTGGTGAATAAGACTCTTAGTACTTCACGTCTTTTTCTTAAAGAAATCTATTAAATCTTGTAGAGGATAAATAAAAATTTTTATTATACTAGGCCGGATCTGTAACTTGAAACAGAAATCGATTTTGAATAGTTTGTACAGGTAATTTATCCATAAACCTCCACTTATTTAATTTGATAGAAGAAAAACTTGTTATTATAATAATTCTAAATTATAATAAAAAAGAAGATACATTACTCTGCTTAAAAAGTGTAACCAATTTAAATTATTCTCCCTTCGAAATTGTATTGGTAGATAATGGTTCCATTGATGGTTCGGTCGCTGCTATAAAAAACAGTTATCCCGGCATTCATTTGATTGAAAGTAAAAAAAATCTTGGTGCTTCGGGAGGGCGGAACCTGGGAATTAAATATGTCAATGAAAATTTCGATTATAACTTCCTTTTTTTTCTGGATAATGATATTACTATTGAGAAAAATGCTTTGACTGAAATGGTCAAATCTTTTTGTTCAAAAGAAAATATCGGTATTGTCTCTCCTAAATGTTATGTGATGAATGCTCCGGGAATAATTAAATATGCCGGAGGCATGACCGTTAATTTTTTTACCGGAAACATTTCTGACATTGGCGGAGGGATAAAAGATGAGGGACAGTTTGAAATATCAAAATTTATTTCAGCCAGCGGCGGTTTATTTTTAGTGAGTAAAAGAGTAATGAATGAAATTAGAGATTTCGATGAACGTTTTAATCCTTATGGCTGGGAAGATGTTGATTTTTCATTAAGAGTTAAAAAACTTGGTTATAAAATGCTTTACAATCCCAAAGCAATTATTTACCATAAAGGCGGTAAAATCGGAAGAGGAAAAGCAATTAATGAATACGAATTTTCGAAGGTAAGGAATTACTTTTATTTATTCAGGAAACATGCGAACTTTTTTCAGCTTTTTATTATTTGTTTAATATTCCCTTTTAAAATATTATTTATTGCAGTTAAAGAAATATTTAAAGGCGAATTTGGAGTAATTGTCTCCCAGCTTCGCGGTTTTTTCAGCTTATTTAAATTCAAAGCAAAATGAATTCAGGTGTTAACTTAAAAAATAAATCGACTATCCAATCTCCGGAAATATCCGTAATAATACCTTTTTATGGTGATGCAAAAGATTTATCCAGATGCCTGGAAGGATTATCGAAACAAAATTTTAATTTTGATTTTGAAATAATTGTGGCCGAAAGCGGGAATGATCCTAAAGTTGAAGATTTAATTAACTCCAAAAATAATGCACATTTAATTTCATCTTCTTCTTTGATGTACCCTGGGAAAGCAAGAAATTTAGGAGCAACATATTCAAAAGCAAACTTATTAGCTTTTATTGACGCTGACTGCATTCCAGCACCCGGTTGGCTTTCCGAAATTTGTTCTTCATTAAAAAACGGAAATGATATTGCGATAGGCCCGGTGATTAATTTATATCCGTTTCATCCTGTTGCTTCTGTTGATAATATATTTCTCTTTATCGATTTTCAAAAACATCGATCATTAAAAAATATAGATCATTTTGCCGGCTGCAATTTTGGTATTTCAAAAGATCTATTTTATAAAGTTGAGGGATTCCCTGAAGATACTGAAATAGCTGAAGATACAATATTTAGTGAAAAGGCAATAAGAAAAGGTAAAGTTTATTTTAATAAAAAAATGGTAGTGAAGCACAGCGGGAGAAAAAGCATTAAAGGGCTTAAAAGACATCATGAAAGTTTCGGTTTCTATAAAGGATATTTAAACTTTCAAGTATCATCAGCACAAAATAATTTACGTAAAAATTATTTTTACCCGGTTATATTAGGGTTCAGGAGATTAATTTATATTTTGATTAGAACTTTGCAATGGAATCCGGTTGGTTTGTTTAGAATTATTTTCTTTTCCCCTTTGCTTTTTCTAGGTATATCATCATGGATAACCGGGTTTCGTAAAGGCGAACAAAAATTCCTTTCGGAAACAACAATCCAGAATTATAGGAGCACTTTAAAGAATTCCAATAAAGAACATGTATGAAAACATCATTTCAGAAAGAATCGCAACCTCTAAAAATCGGACTTATCGGCTGCGGCAGGGCTGTTGAAAGGATCTATTTACCGGCAATAAATAAGTTACAAGACATTAAAGTTATTGCAGCAGTGGATCCAATTGAAGAAAGAAGAAATTTGATTTCGCAAAAATTTGCGGAATGCATTCCGTATGCTTTTATTGACGAAAAACTGGTAGATCAAATTGATGCAGGAATTATAACGACTCCCCCTGATACTCATGTTAAATTAGCTTCGGAATTCCTGAAAAAAAATAAATATGTTTTAGTTGAAAAACCTTTGGCATTAACAAAGGAAGGAGTGAAGAAATTAAAAGAAATTGAATCTTCTTCGAAAGCTTCTCTCATGATGGGCTTTAACCATAGATACTGGCTGCCGGTTGCTAAGTTAAAAGAAAGACTTTCCGAAAATGTAAGAATTGATTATGCAGAAATGGCTTTTTCCAGTGATTACAGCAAGTGGAATCCGGTTTCATTTGTAAGTGATCCGCTTGATGATTTAAGTCCTCATGTATTCGATTTAATTAAGTATATTTTTAATAAAGAAATAATTTCAATATCTGTTAACCATTTAGGTGAAAAAGAGTTCAATCTATTGATTAGAATTACGGGTGATATTTATATTCATTGTTATATCGCTCATAGTAATGATACGATTAGAACCATCAGGGTAGCGAGTTCGTCAGGAAAATTTTTTATAACACTTAAATCGGTTAGAATAACTCCGGAACCGGGTTTTATAAGAAATATTCTGGACATTAATTATAGAGCGAAAACAAAACTATTGAGGAAAACATTTCCAATTAATATATCTTATGAAGTGCAATTAAAAAAATTTTTCGATTTTGCCAGGTCGGGTAAAATTGCTCAGCCGGGAACCGCAGATGGAATTTCTGCTATACTTGCTGTTGAAGCTGTTCAAACATCAATTAATAATAACGGGAAGGAAACTTTCTTAAATGAAATCCAATCCTGACGAAAGGCAAACAGGTAAAAAAGTTCTTGCAATAGCTGTAGATGCCGCGGAACTAAGTTTGATTGAAAAATGGATGGAAGAGGGCTATTTAAAAAATTTGGCTTCACTCCGTTCCAAAGGTGCCTTTGGCAAATTATCTTCAACTGCCGATTGGTTAGCTGGTTCTGTCTGGCCTACTTTTTATACCGGAACCCTTCCCGGTACACATGGCTTCTATCATTACCTTCAATGGAAAAGCAGTAAAATGGAATATGAACGCCCCGGTCCCGAATGGGTTAATGCAACTCCTTTCTGGCGGAAGCTTGGCGATGATTGCAAAGTAATTGCTGTTGATATACCCTTAACTTTTTCGCCCACTCCTTTTAACGGGATAGAAGTCTCCGGTTGGGCATCCCATGACAGGCTATATCCGACTTCATCATTTCCAAAAGAAGAAATGGAATGGATAGTAGATAATTTCGGTGAAGCGCCAATAGATAATGAGATGGGGGGGCTGCAATCATTAAAAGACCTTTTTAACATAAAAGAAGAATTGATTAGTGCAAGCAAGAAAGAAGCCGAACTGGTTATTAACTTAATTAATTTAGAAGAATGGGATTTATGTTTATGCTGCTTTTCTGCTACTCACCGCGGAGGGCATAAATTCTGGGATTATACAAATACGAAAGACTATGTTAACGATGAACAGAAACAAATATTTAAAAATTGGTTAAGGGATATTTATCAATCTTGTGATAAAGCTATTGGTAAAATATTGGATACCGTTAAGGATGATGTTACGGTTCTAATTTTTTCTTTGCACGGGATGGGAGCAAATACATCACTCTCGGAATATTTACTACCTAAAATGATTTCAAATGTTTTAACCGGGAGGAGAAGTTCAAATAAAAACGGCGGTATTATAAAAAAGATTAGAAATAAAATTCCTCTTGAATGGAGATCTAATTTTAAAACACTTTTACCGATACAGATCCAAGATAAATTAACTGCATACTGGCGTATGGGCGGGACTGATTGGGAAAAAACAAAAATTTTTAATTTACTTGCAGATCACCAGGGATATATTAGAGTAAATCTAAAAGGAAGGGAAAAGGAGGGCATTGTTGAAGAAGGTGAAGAATATGAGCAGCTCTGCAATAAATTAATTGCAGGATTAAAAACCTTTAAAGATGAAAAAACAAACGAGCCAATTATTGAAAGCATAAATAAAAGCGATGATTTATTTGATAAAGCAGCAGGGTTTAATAATCTGCCCGATATTCTTGTTAAATGGAAATTTAAACCTGCAGCAAGCTATGCGAAAATTATTTCACAGGAGTATGGAGAAATAGAATGGCCGCTCCCCGGTAAAAATCCTGACGGCAGAAGCGGCAATCATCGACCTGATGGATTTTTATTAGTGGTTGGAAGCGACTTTAAGGCGAATTCAACCTTAGAAAAAAAATATCATATTGTTGATTTAGCTCCCACAATTTTAAATCTGCTTAATATTGAAAAACCGGAAGAAATGGAAGGGAAAGTTATTTCGGAGACATAAAAGGAACGGTATTTTATCGTTTTTATTCAGAACTTGAATAAACTAACCTGATCCGTTTAACACAACAAAAGATAGAATATTACATACCACCTGTAGTGGACGCAAGATTTGCGTCCACTATCAATTGACTTTAAATACGGAAAACTTTACAATATCAAAGTTAGAATTTTTCTTTTTGGGATTATACAAGAAATTGTTCTAGTAATATTCCATCCGAGTTTACTCTTCCCTAAACTTAATTATTGATTTTCTTTTTAACTGAAATACTTACAGTTGCTTAATTAGAAAATGTTTCTGGGGATTTTATGCTTGCGGAAATTAAATCTACGGATAACTTCATTTCGGAATTTCCCCCCAATTCAATCTATTATATAACCAATGATAATAAACGGAAAGCTGTGGTTAGTCCTTATACTGTTTCAAATGAAGGCGTTTTGTTCCAAATAATTAAAAAGGGAATAACAGCACCAATAATATATATTTCATATAAATACTCATTATGTAATCATTTGAATTTTTAATAATGGAGGAAATATGAAACCCATTAAGCCGATACTCAAATTATACAACATTATAATTTGCTTTGTTCTGTTAATAACTAGTGTTTACGCTCTGGAAATAACAGGAACAAAAGATAATTCAATAAATTCAACGAGAAGTTCTGCATCTCAGTTTAGTTTTTATGCTGTATATGATAATTTGGTAAATACTGAAAGTAATAATATCAATTGTGAGACTGCAGCTATGTGTGCTGACGGAAATAAAATAATTTTTTCCTGTAAAAACAATACCACAGATGATCTTCTGCTTTATACAATTAATACTGACGGTTCGAACTTAACTGCAATACCATTGCCGGGAGATCTCACAAGCATCCAGCAAGTAGCAATTAATAAGGATGGTTCCCGGGCTTTCTTTCATCAGGGGATGCAAATTTATAAAGTTGTGGGGAGCACTGCTACAAAAATTTATGATTATGAAGATCACCCTGAACTCGGCGGATTTTATTCGATCCAAATAACAGCACTAGGTGAATATATATATATAAATACAGCTTCGTCCTACAGTACTGGTTCAATTTGGAAAATGGATCAAACGGGTGCCGGCATTGTTAGAGTTTTCGAATATAAAGATGTACAGCGCGATGGCGGTACCGGCGCAGGTATCCATAAATTTGCTATCTCCGATGATGCTAGTGTAATTACTTTCATACTTAGAGGTTACCATGACAGTGAAAACAAATTTCATTATAAATATGAATTGTTTACTATGGATGGGAGTGGTTTCCACCAGCTTACAAATGATAATGAAAACATACTTAAGGACTATCTTGCTATTAGTGGAGACGGCAGCACAATAGTATTCAGTTCATCAAGCCCTGATAATGAGTGGTACGGCATCCAATCAGATGGTTCAAATAAAATTTCGCTGGATGACAAGTATGCTGATGTTTTTGGCCCGGTTTTGAATTTTGATGGTTCAAAAATGTTTTATAATGACGACGGAACGGAAGGTGGCAGATTAGTATATACGGATGGTTCTAAAAGAATAGACTTATTTCCTCAAACTTATCCATATTATTTAAATATGCACGGTGGTTTGTCTGTAAATGAGGATGGCAGTATGATAAGTTTTATATACAAATATGGTTATGATTATTATGGATTGTATGTTGGTTATATTAATCCATCTCTAATTGTATTAGATGTGCCCTCTATTGAAAATATCAGTTTTAATCTACCGGCTATGCCTAACAATGATCCTGATGCAAAGATAATCCTTACTTCTCAAATTAGCGATCCGCAGGGGTTGGATGATATCCAATCTACCGCGACAGACATACTTCTTAATGGTGTTAGGGAAGCTGCAGGATCACCTAAAACCCCTGTAAGATTTTTCGATGCAATTAATGATGATGGTACAGAACCCGATCAGGCGGCAGATGACGGTATTTTTTGTTCGGAAGGTATTCCGGGTCCAACTATTGATCTATACACATCTGTGGCAGTTAGAGTTGGGGCAATGGATATGAATAGAAATGCTGTTGTTGCCGATACGATATTAAATATCGGGGAGGGTTTTGTTAATGTTGGTGATTATGAAAAAATCCACGCTAAATTCAAGCTATATCAGAATTATCCTAATCCATTTAATCCAACGACAAAAATAAAATACTCAATTCCATCTGTAGAGACGAGGCATGCCTCGTCTCTACAACATGTAACACTTGAAGTATTTGATATTCTTGGTAGAGTGGTAGTTGTCTTAGTAAATGAAGAAAAATCACCGGGTGATTATGAAGTTGAATTTTCCGCCAAAGGGAGATCCGCCTCTGGTAAAAATCCGGTTTTCGGCATCCGGAAACTGGTATCAGGAATTTATTTTTATCAATTAAGAGCAGAAGATTTTACTGAAACAAAGAAGATGTTATTGCTGAAATAAATTTTCATAAAGAGATGGCATCCTTTGGAATGGTATTGCACTCACCAAGTGAGATGCCGCAATTAACATTTGAGCCATATCTGCCCAAAATAAATTGAACTCATTCTGAGTTCTGGTTAAAGGTCCAAGGTCTTGGTGATGCTAACACTGCAGACGGTGAACAGACAATTCTTGATAAACGCAGTGAAGGTAACACCGGCATTAACTTACGGCTTGCAGGTACAAGTTTTCCAATTTCTTTATTTGCGATAGCACTTCCTGGGGATGTTAGCGCAATAAATTTAATTCATCAAAATGTATGGTACCATATTGCGGTAACCCAGGACAATTCCAAATTAAAACTATACTTAAATGGTGAAATAATTGAAGAAAAATCTAATACTTATGTTTCAGGTACACAATCACCTTTGAGGATTGGTGAATTTTTAGGTTATCCTGGTGCATATCTTGGATTACGAGGAGAAATAGATGAGTTATGTATCTGGAATAATGCCTGCAGCCAGAGTGAGATAAAATTATCAATGAATAAAAAACTCGCCGGCACAGAGAATGGACTAGCTGGATATTGGAGTTTCAATTATCAATCAGGAATAACAATCCCGGATATGTCACCAAACGGAAACAACGGGATAATGAATGGAGAAGTTAAATTAGTTGATTCAGATGAGATATATACGGATGTTAATGAATCTCCGAAGGCTTTGCCTACTGAGTTTATTCTATTTCAGAACTATCCTAATCCCTTTAATCCTGCTACTAATATAAAATTCCAGGTTCTAAATCTATGTCTGGTCACATTAAAAGTTTATAATGTGCTTGGAAATGAAGTAGCCGTTATTGTAAATAAAGAGTTGTCACCGGGTATCTATAGATACAGGTGGGATGCTAAAGGAATGGCAAGCGGTGTATACTTCTATAAATTAAGCAGTGGTAAATATACTGCAGTAAAGAAAATGTTATTGATGAAATAATTGATCATAACCTTTAAGGTTAACACACTTTTTTTCACAATATTAACCTTGAAGGTTACATGGATTAGGCTATAAGTAATAAAAGGTTTTATTATGTGTATTAATCACAAAAACTTTCAATTAGGTTATCAACATTAACTTGATATTGATTTCCGCATGTTACATATGTTTAAGCATTTGTTACAATATTGGTGGAAAACCCTTTATTTATTCATAAAGTTTGTTTGATCAAATTGAAGGAAATTTATGATGAAAAAAATGTTTTTTTACTGGATATGTTTTGTTATTTCCGTTGCTTTAGCCATTTCTTTTTAGTGATTTAAATCAACCAATTGGTTATGAATTTGAAGGAAATTATAATACTGTTCAAAAGATATTTAAGCTGGAGTGAAAAATTCTCCTGTAGTTACACAAATATATCCTGCATTACAAAATATCTCTGTTTTAATATTTTAATCTAAATATACCTGGTTATAGTTCAGATTTAAGTAAACTGTTAAGTAGTGAAGATGTTAATTAATAATGAAAAAGATTAACCGATCAGAAGATTTTATTCCGGTTTATTCCCTTATTAAGGAAAATTAATGGTAGGACAAACAATATCTCATTACACAATAATGGAAAAACTTGGCAGTGGCGGGATGGGTGTGGTTTTTAAAGCTGTTGATCAAAAATTGGATCGGATAGTTGCACTTAAGTTCTTACCTCCCTCATATTCATTTGATGAAGATATTAAAAAGAGATTTATCCAGGAAGCAAAGGTTGTTTCAAAGCTTCAGCATAATAACATCTGTACTATCCATGAAATAAATGAAACCGAAGAAGGTCAGTTATTTATTTGTATGGATTATTACGAAGGAAAATCATTAAAAGAAAAGCTGGAGGAAAAAGGTAACCTGGAATTAAATGAAGCCCTGGATATTACAATTCAGATATGTGAAGGATTAAAAAATGCTCATGAAAAAAATATTGTTCATAGGGATATAAAACCTGCCAATATATTTATTACTAATGACGGTATTGTAAAAATATTAGATTTCGGCTTGGCCAAAATTAAAGGAGAATCCCAATTAACAAAAACCGGATCTGCTGTCGGTACAACTGCTTACATGTCGCCGGAGCAGGCAAAGGGAGAAAATATTGATCATAGAACCGATATCTGGTCATTGGGTGTTGTCTTTTATGAAATGATTTCGGGAAAACTTCCTTTTAAGGGAGAATATGATCAGGCAATGATTTATTCTATTTTAACTAAAACGCCTGAGGAATTAAATACTGCAAAAAAAATAAAAAAATTTATAAATAGATGTCTTCAGAAAAAACCTGCAAACCGTTATCAATCAATTGATGAAATATTGGTTGAATTCAATCTCATATCGCCCGAATATTTAAAGAAGAAAAAATATGTTAAAGATAAAGGATTATACGGAATATTAAAAAATAAGCAAACGATAAAACGCATTGGATTCGTAATTTTAATATTATTAGCTCTGATAATCTGGATGTTCGTGAAGAATTTTTATGGAACTTCTTATAATGAAGAACAAAAGCAGGTTGCAGTGCTTCCTTTAGTAAACATTGGAGATGACCCATCAAACCAGTCTTTTTGCGATGGCTTAGTTGAAACACTTACAAGTCAATTAACGCAAATGCCGGAGTTTAACGGTTCTATCCAGGTTATTCCTTCATCAGAGATACGTCAAAGACGGGTTGCAAGCGCTAAAGAAGCATCTCAAATATTTGGGGCGGACTTAGCGGTAACCGGCAGCATACAAAAATATTTTAATAAAATAAGATTAATTTTAAATTTAGTTGATACCAAATCATTGAGGCAAATTAGCTCATCAATTGATGATTATAGTCTATCAAATGTTTATAATTTCCAGGATAAGGTGGTCATACAACTTGCAAATATGCTGGAAGTAAAATTAAAGCCTGAAGAAATGGAGCAAATTAATGATGGAGTAACTGGCAATACCGAGGCTTATATATTTTATACACAAGGACTCGGGTATTTACAAAAATATTGGGATACGGATAATATTGACAATGCCATCCGGCTTTTCCATGAAGCCTTGAATAAAGATCCCAAGTATGTTTATGCATTTGCAGGTTTAGGTGAAGCATTTATACGGAAATATAGAAATGAAAAAGAAATAAAATGGATAGACAGTGCCTTAGTATTTAGTAAACAAGCGAAAAGCCTAAATAGGAATTTGGCTGTTGTTCATATAACATCCGGAATAATTTTAAATGAAAAAGGCAGCTATAAAGAAGCAAGTTTGGAATTCAAAAAAGCAATAGAACAGGATAAATATAACTCGGAGGCATATAATGGATTAGCAGAATCTTATCTTTCTTTAAATCTAAACAATGAAGCCGAATTTACTTATAAGCAAGCAATAAAATTGAAACCATCATATTGGGTAGGTTATAATTATCTTGGTGCATTTTATTATGCACATGGCGAATTCAATAATGCATTAGATGAATTTAAAAAAGTTGTGGAATTGACACCGGATAATACTTATGGTCTAAATAATTTAGGCTCAATGTATATGTATCTGGAGAAATGGGAAGATGCTAAAAAAGTTTTTGAACATATAATTAAATTACAACCGGATTTTTCTGCGTATTCTAATCTTGGCAGCATTTATTTCTTTCATGAAGAAAACTTTAGAAATGCAGCAAATATGTTTGAGAAAGCACTTAAGATTGATAGCAGTAACTATATCCTTTGGGGAAATTTAGCTGCTGCATATTTTCAAATACCCGGATATAATGATAAGACATATAATTGCTATAAACATGCAATTTTAATAGGAGAAAAAGATTTAAAAATAAATCCTAATAATTCGCAAGCATTATCTATTTTAGCTTCTTATTACTCTATGCTAAAAAATAAAGAAAGAGCAATCCAATATTTGGAAAAATCATTAATTTTATCTCCTGATGATATTGATATAGCTGAAAGAAGTATTGAGACTTATGAGATTTTGGGAATGCGCAGCAAAGCACTTAACTTATCAGAAAAAATTTTAGAAAAGGGCTATCCAATTTCAAAACTGGAAAAATCACCGGATTTAAAAAATATGCTGAAGGATAAGAGGTTTGAAAAATTAAAAGAGAAATTTTCTAATTTAAAATATTAAAGTTAACCCTAAATTAGTAATGGAGAAAAATAATGGAAAATAGAGCAAAAAGGTTAAGCGAAAAGAAAGAACCAAGAGAAGAAGTGATCCCGATTAAAATTAATAAAGATTCTGTTTATATCAAACCGGTTTATGTTCGTAAAGGAGATATAGTTACATGGAAAGCTATTGATTCTGATATTACACTTTTTTTCCCTGATCCTAATCTTTTTGGTGAGACACTTGGTACAATATCGAAAGGGAAGTATAAAACACTAAGAGTTCTATTGGGAACTAGAAGTAAAAATGGAGAGAAATTTTATTACTCTGTTTATCACCATAGATTTAAGGATTTTGGGCAGGGAAATTCAAGTCCGGTAATAATTATTAGAAAATAAATTATTATCAGTGTTTTTTAGAAAAGATATTTAAAGATTCAATGAAAGAGCCATCAAAAAAAATTCAAGAGCTTGAACTTGAGGTGAAGCGGTTAAAAGCTTCTGTTGAAGAACTAAGGCTTTTAAACGATATTGCTGTATCTGCAAGTAAAGAAACAGATGTTGATCTGATGCTCAATGTAATCGTGAAAAAATCTATAAAAGCCCTTGACGCCGAACAGAGTTTAATATTGCTCGTTACAAAAAATCCAAAAGATCCTTTTAAAACCATTATACGCCAGGATGATAGGAGCAGTTTAAAGCATACCTATCATGTAGGTGAACATATTACCGGGTGGGTTTTACTAAATAAAGAAGCTTTAGTAATTGAAGATTTGTCGAAAGACAAGAGGTTTCATTCCACCGAAGAAGAAAAAGAGGATATTCATTCCGTATTATGTGTACCGATCTGGTTTGAAGGGAACATAATTGGGGTAATGATGGCAATAAATAAAAAGAATAAGAAGCTTTTTTCAAAAAACGACTTGACTCTTTTTTCAATTATTTCCGTGCAGGCAGGTCAATTAATAAAAAACCTGGAACTGCAAAGAGAAACTTTCCTGAAAATAAAGGAAACTGAAAAATTACAGGAACTGGATAAAATTAAAACAAATTTTTTCACTAATATTTCTCATGAATTTAGAACCCCGCTTACACTTATACTGGGACCCCTGGAAAAATTAATGAGTGAAAACAATAATGAATTTATTCAATCACAGTATACCTTAATCCAAAAAAACGCCAATAATTTATTAAAGTTAATAAATCAGCTTCTCGATCTTTCTTCGATAGATGCCGGTAAAATGAAGTTAAATATTGAAAGAGGAGATGCCATTGCATTCATAAAAGGTATCATTGCCTCGTTCAATCCTTTAGCTGAAATCAAAAATATCAAATTAAAATTTTCTTCAAAACTGGAACAAATAGATTCTTATTTCGACAAAGATAAACTGGAAAAGATTATAAGCAATCTTCTTTCCAATGCTTTAAAGTTTACATATGAAAAGGGAGAAATATTTGTTTCCGTATCGATAGATACTGAAAATAATAATGATGTTATTGAAATAAACGTAGAAGATAATGGTATTGGAATCCCGCCTAATGAACTTAAAAATATTTTTGATCGGTTTTCTAAAGCAAATAATTCTTCTGCGTTGGGAGGAACGGGGATTGGTTTAGCTCTTGTTAAGGAGTTGGTTGAATTGCATAATGGCTCTATTTCTGTAAAGAGTGAAATCAATAAAGGAACAAAATTCAAAATAAGTTTGCCTCTGAAAATTGAATATTCCAAAGCTTCTGCAACTCCTCATGCTTCTATTGAAATGAATACTGATAAAATAATTTCTGAACCGGTAAATGAAGCTATAGGTGAGAGAGAACTAGAAAATAAGAATAACACAGATAATGTACCATTGGTATTAATCGTTGAAGATGAAAGGGATATACGGAATTTTATAAAAGATAATATCGGGGATAAGTATAAAATTATTGAATCCCCCGATGGTAAAGACGGAATTAAAAAATCAATTGAATATATACCGGATATAATTATAAGTGATATAATAATGCCTGGAGTTGACGGGATTGAATTATGTAAAAATATTAAATCCGATGAAAAAACAAGCCATATTCCAATTATTCTATTAACTGCGAAATCATCCGTGGACAACAAATTGGAAGGGCTTGAAACAGGTGCGGATGATTATTTAACAAAGCCGTTCAACATTTCCGAACTTCAAGTACGAGTAAGTAATTTAATTAACCAGCGAAGAAAATTAAGAGAGCGTTTCAGAAAGGAAATATTATTAGAGCCTAAAGAAATTGCAGTTACCTCGACAGATGAAAAATTTCTGTATCGTATTGCAAATATAATTGAAAAACATATCTCCGATTATAATTTTTCAGTTGATAGTTTTGCAAATGAAGCTGGTATGAGCAGGATGCAGCTCCACAGAAAATTAAATGCCGTAACAGGTCAGTCAGCCGGTGATTATATCAGGAATTACCGTTTGAAAAGGGCAGCTAAATTATTAGAGGGCAAGCATGGTAATATTGCTGAAGTAGCTTACGATGTTGGTTTTAATAATCCTTCATATTTCTCTGATTGCTTTAAAAAAATGTTTGGTTCTTTACCCTCCGAATACGTGCAAAATATCCACACTAGTAATTAACTCGTTAATTCCTTTTCATGTTACGTCAGTTTTATCATTTGTTACCACCATGGTAGGGAAGCCTCCTTTTTTTTTCGAAGTTTGATACGAACAAATTAAATAAACAATATCAAGGAGGTCTAAAATGAAAAAGTTATTTTGCTGCTGGTTAAGTTTTATTTTTGTTGTTGGTGCAACAATTACATTCGGTCAGGCGGATAAGGAAATTTCCACTCCCTCAAAATATGAAGCTATTGAAACTAACTATTTGAAAGGGCTTGACTCGGATAATCAAGGATTAAAGGTAAGCAGTGCATATTTCCTTGGAGATATAAAATCCCAAAGAGCTGTTATTCCTTTAATGAAGATGTTCAATAACGAAAAAAATGACGGGGCAAAGTTAGTAGCCGCATGGTCATTATTGAAGATAGGCGACTCAAGAGGTGTCTATCTTGTTAAAAGTGAAATTGAAAGTGGTGACTGTGACGGAATCAGACCAATGCTCCATCAATTGTATGAAGATTACTGTTTAAAAACAAACGGTAAAATTCAATAAAGAACATCCTGCTGAAATCCTTTCTATTTAATTGTATAACCCCCTCATCCAAGGGGGTTTTTTATTTTGATTAATATTACAAAAAAATTTATTTGACTTTAACTATAAAATTAAAATGATAAATTCACTCAAATAATTGACTTTAAACAAAGAAAAAATTACAATATTACTTATCAAAAATTTCTATGGGTGGGTTATAACAATTTTTTATAATCTTCACTACAAAATGTTACGATAGAAATCGAGTGGGATTGTGTTTATAATACTTAGCTGTTGAATATTACACTTGAATGATTAAAATATTAAGCAGCAAGAGGATTTTTTTCTAAAATAAATTTTCCCGTTCCATTTATAAATATACTTTTATACTCGTATGGACAGTAAATTTATTTCATTTTACACAGCAATTAAAAAGCCTCGAAAAATCTGGGGGTACCTATCAAAAATATACGAATGATTAAGGATGATTATGATAGGTAAAACCATATCGCACTATAAAATTTTGGAGAAGCTGGGTGCCGGCGGAATGGGTGTAGTTTTTAAAGCCAGGGATGAGAAACTAGACCGGATAGTCGCTCTTAAATTTTTACCACCTTCGTATTCTTTTGATGATGATATAAAGAAAAGATTTATTCATGAAGCTAAAGCCGTTTCGAAACTTCAGCATAATAATATTTGCACCATACATGAGATCAATGAGACCGAAGATGGGCAATTATTTATATGTATGGATTACTATGAAGGAGAGTCGTTAAAAGATAAATTGAAAAAAGGGCAGCTAGAATTAAATGAAGCATTGGATTTTACTCTGCAAATTTGTGAAGGTTTAAAAAAAGCGCATGAAAAAAATATAATTCATCGGGATATAAAACCTGCAAATATTTTTGTTACGAAAGATGGTGTAGTGAAAATACTGGACTTCGGTTTAGCAAAAGTAAAGGGACAATCACACCTGACAAAATATGAATCAACAATTGGTACTACTGCGTATATGTCTCCTGAGCAGGCAAAAGGAGAAGAAGTTGAACCAAATACCGATATTTGGTCTCTAGGCGTAGTTTTTTATGAGATGGTTTCGGGAAATATTCCTTTTAAAGGTGAATATGATCAGGCAATAATATATTCAATATTGAATAGAATACCAGATGAAATCGATGTTCCAAAAAAAATAAAAAATTTTATTAATAAATGTCTCCAAAAAAAACGGACAAACCGTTATCAATCAATTGATGAAATATTGGTTGAGTTCAACCTTATTTCTGAAAGTCCTTTAAATAACAGGAAAATATTAGTTAATGAGAGTGGTTTATTTTCTAAAATCCGAAGTAATATATTAAAATCTACTCTAGTATTATTAATCATTCTTTTATTTGCTGCAGCAGCATGGTACTTTTTTAATAATATAAAAATTTTCACTAATAAACCTGAACCAAAGCAGGTTGCTGTGCTTCCTTTCGTTAATATTGGGAATGATCCTTCAAGTCAGGCTTTTTGCGATGGTTTAGTGGAAACACTTACAAGCCAATTAACACAATTACCTCAGTTCAACTCAACTATACAGGTTATACCATCCTCTGAAATACGGGCAAGACACATATCAAGTGCAAAACAAGCATCTCAAATTTTTGGAGCCGACCTGGCTATTACTGGCAGCATACAAAAATATTCCAATAAGATTCGTTTAATATTAAATTTAGTTGATACTAAATCTTTGCGTCAAATTAGTTCGTCGAGTGATGATTACAGGTTATCAAACGTATATAATTTCCAGGACGATGTAGTTACCAAACTTTCACATATTCTAGCAGTAAAATTAGAACCGGAAGAAATTGAAAAAATTAATAAAGGTGGAACGGATAATCTTGATGCGTACATCCTTTACACCCAAGGGAGAGGGTATTTGCAAAACTACTGGGATCCTAAAAACATTAAGGACGCAATTCGTCTTTTCCATGAAGCTCTAAACAAAGATCCCCAGTATGCTTTGGCATTTGCAGGACTAACCGAAGCATATATACAAAAATATCGATATAACAAAGACACAAAGTGGATTGATAGTGCCTCTGTATTTAATCAACTGGCAATCAGCATAAATCAAAATTTGCCGGTTGTTCATATCTCATCCGGCATAATCTTACACGAACAAGGGAAGTATGAAGAATCGGTTTTAGAATATAAAAAAGCAATTGAAGTAGATAAATATAGTTTTGATGCCTATAATGGTTTAGCACGCTCTTACCAATCATTAAACCTAAATAGAGAAGCTGAGCAAACTTATAGACAATCCATTAGTTTAAAGCCTGCATTTTGGGTAGGTTACAATAAACTTGGTTTATTTTATTATTCAAACGGACAATTCAATAAAGCTTTGGAACAATTTGAAAAAGTAGTAGAATTAACCCCGGATAATACATATGGATTAAATAACGTTGGAGCAGTTTATATGTATTTAGAAAAATGGTCAAAGGCCAAATTAGCTTTCGAACGTGTAATTAAATTGCAGCCTGACTATTCAGCCTATTCTAATCTTGGGAGTATATATTTCTTTCGTGATGAAAATTATAAAAATGCCGCGGAAATGTTTCAGAAAGCTTTGAAATTGGACAGCGGGAATTACAAAATATGGGGAAACATAGCTTCGGCTTATTATCAAATACCTGAGGATAGGTATAAAGCTGGTTTTTATTTTGACCGAGCTATAAGTTTGGCCGAGGAAGAATTGAAATTAAATCCGCGCAATGCCACTACACTATCATCTTTAGCTTCTTTTTATTCCATGAAGGAAGATAAGAATAATGCACTTAAATATTTACATAAAGCTCTTTATTTGACTCCTGATGATGTTGATATAATTGAACAAGGTATTGTTGTAAATGAAACTTTGGGAAACCGGGATGAAGCACTTAAATTGACTGAGAAGATTTTGAAGAAAGGGTATCCAATTTATAAACTGGAAAAATCACCTGATTTAAAAAATATGATTAAAGACGAACGTTTTGAATTTCTTAAAAAGAAATTTTCTAATTCATCCAAATAATAAAAATAATTTAAATCGGAGGTTAAAATGGGAATCAGAAAAAGTGCTCCTGTTAAGTTTCAACAAAGAAAAAGTGTATTTGTTGATAAAATTTTTGTGCAATCCGATGATACAGTTTCTTGGGAAGCACACGATTCAGATATATCAATCTTTATTCCTGAAGCATCCGTTTTATTTGGTTCAACAGAAAGAATATTTGATGTTCCTAAGGGAAAAAATATCGAAATGAAGGTAGTTGATAAACCTTCACCAGGTGAACAGAGATATTATTATTATGCAATTTATCACAAAAATGTTAAGGATTTCGCTGTAAGTAATTCTAATCCTGTTATTATTGTTCAGGGATAAAATATTTGAGAGGTTTTATTATATTGTATTTTTACTAAGTATTCACGAATTGAAATTAACTTTCAATAATTATTTCAAAACAAATGAGTTATTTTGACTGAAAAGAAAATATTATGATTTGTAATGGAACTCATCAAAAAGTAAAATAAAAATAGTAATGGTAGTTGCTTTGTGACAATCAACACAAATAAAACGGCAATAAAAAATTTAATTTTGATTAAATATTAGTATTAATGGTTATGAGTATTTTTAAATCCATAAAAAGTTAAAGAATAGCTGAATAATGTGTGAAATATTTATATGAGTAAATCGGCTGAAAGAACTCAAGAGCTTGAAAAAGAAATACAGCGATTAAGAGCTGCTGTTGAGGAATTAAGAGTATTAAATGAAATCGCAGTTGCTGCAAGAAGAGCAACTGATATTGATCATATGCTTAATATAATCGTTCAAAAATCAATAATTGCATTAGACGCGGAACAGGGTTCTATTCTTCTTGTTACTAAAAATCAAAATGATCCTTTTACAACATTTATTCGTCGTAATGATTCAAGTAAGCTGCAGCATAAATATCATATAGGTACAAATATAACCGGTTGGGTCTTGCTTAATAAAGAACCTCTGATAATCGAAGACCTGGCAACCGATAAAAGATTTCTTGCAACAGAAGAAGAAAAGAAAGATATACATTCTGTTTTATGTGTCCCCATGTGGTTTGAAGGTAATATTATGGGGATTATGATGGTTGTTAATAAGAAAAATAAAAAGCATTTTCAGGATAATGATCTTACTTTGCTTTCCATAATATCTGTTCAAGCAAGCCAGTTAATAAAAAATTTACAGCTCCAGGAAGAAACTTTTCAAAAAAAGAAAGAAGCTGAAAAGTTACATGAATTAGATCGAATTAAAACAGAATTCTTTACAAATATTTCTCACGAATTTAGAACACCGTTAACACTAATTCTCGGTCCGTTGGAAAAATTAATGACGGAAGATCAGGTTAAAGATGCACAGCCTCAATATAACCTGATATATAAGAATGCTACAAAACTTTTATCATTAATAAACCAGTTGTTAGATCTCTCCTCAATTGATGCCGGGAAAATGAAGCTTGAAGTTGAAATAGCCGATCTGATCAATTTCATAAAAGGGATTTTGGCTTATTTCCAGTCAATGGCTGAAAGTAAAAATATCAACATCGAATTTCGTTCTGATGAAAATAAATTGGAAATTTATTTAGATAAAGATAAAATTGAAAAAATTATTAGCAACCTCCTTTCCAATGCTTTAAAATTTTCTCATAAAGACGGGCATATAGTTGTTTCTGTTTTAAAAAAGGAAGATCATGTCGAAATATCAGTAGAAGATGATGGAATTGGAATTGAGCAAGAGGATATAAAAAATATTTTCAACCGTTTTTACAAAGCAAAATCATCTACTATCCAGGACGGGACAGGTATTGGGTTAGCTTTAGTTAAGGAATTAATTGAACTGCATAATGGTTCAATTACAGTTGAAAGTAAGTTAAATACAGGAACGAAATTTAATATTAAACTTCCTTCAGGTGAGGAATTATATAAAGGTTTAATAGTTGAAAGAAAGCAGGAAGTCGAATTAAAACCTAAACGACATGAGAAACAAAAAGTTGAAGTTGAAGAAAAACTCGAAGAAAGAAAAGATGATTCTCCCAAAATATTAATTGTTGAAGATAATAAAGACTTGCAGAAGTTTATTAAAGAAAATATCGGTAAAGAGTATTCGGTTTTCGAAGCATCCAACGGAAAGGATGGTTTGGACAAATCATTCGAGATTATTCCTGACCTGATCATCAGCGATATTAAAATGCCGGAAATGGATGGAATTGAATTATGTGAGAAAATTAAAACAGATGAGAAAACGAGTCACATCCCGGTTATTCTTTTAACTGCAAGATCAACTTTGGAAAATAAATTAGAAGGGCTTGAAACAGGAGCTGACGATTACATAACAAAACCTTTTAAGATACAGGAACTTCAAGTCCGTGTAGGCAATTTAGTTGAACAAAGAAAAAAATTAAGACAGAGATTTAGAAAGGAAGTTCTATTAGAGCCAAAAGATATTGCAATCACTTCATACGATGAAAAATTTTTGATACGGATTTTGGAAATCCTTGAGCAAAATTATTCAAATGAAGATTTTACTGCCGATGAGTTTTCAAAAAAGGCAGGATTAAGCAGGATGCAGCTCCATAGAAAATTGCAAGCTTTAACTGATCAATCTGCAAGCGAATTTATCAGAAACTTTCGTCTTAAAAGAGCAATGAAACTCTTATCTGCTAGGAAAGGGAATATATCCGAAATCGCTTTTGAAGTGGGCTTTAATAATCCCTCCTATTTTACAGAATGCTTTAAAGTACTCTTTGGTTTTTCACCTTCTGAATACCAAATAAACTCTAACAAAGTATGAGAAATGCCGGACATTATAAGTAAATATGAAGTATCTGTAATTTTAACTGTTTTTAACAGAGAACTTTTTTTATCTCGCAGCATTGAATCTTTAATTAATCAAAATTTTTCTGATTGGGAATTAATCGCTGTTGATGATGGAAGTACAGATAATTCTCTAAATGTCTTAAGATCTTATGAGGAGAATTTTCCAAATATAAAAGTGCTGCACCAGGAAAATCAAAAGATAGCACAAAGCAGGAATAAAGGAATATCACTTTCTTCAGGAAAATACATAACATTTCTAGACAGCGACGATGAATACCAAGAATCACATTTGTTAAGAAGAACCGAATATATGAATAATCATCCTGAAGTGGATCTTTTATATGGTGGAGTAAATATTATTGGAAATCCATTTGTTAGAGATAGATATAATCCTAAAAATTATATTCATCTGTCCGATTGCTATATCGGCGGAACTTTTTTTGGAAAAAGAAATGTTTTTTTAGAATTAAATGGTTTTCGAAATTTAAATTACAGCGAAGATTCTGATTTATTAATAAGAGCGAAAAATAAATTTAATGTTAAAAAATTTGATTCCCCCACTTATATCTACCATCGTGAACTATCCGATAGCTTAACAAATAGTTATGTCCCATAGATTTAAGTATTTTGTTTTTAACAAACCATACGGAGTACTTAGCCAATTTACAGATAAAGAAGGAAGAAGAACTTTAAAAGATTTTAATTTCCCGGCAGATATTTACCCGGTCGGGCGGTTAGACATGGACAGTGAAGGACTGCTTCTTCTAACAAATGATAAGCATTTAATAAATTATCTATTAAATCCTCAAAACAAACATGAAAGAGAATATTTAGTTCAGGTGGAAGGAGAACCGGATAGCAAAGATATAAGAAGGTTAGAAGAAGATTTATTAATAAAAGGAATAAAAATGCACAGGGCAAAAGCAAAAAGGATTAGTGAACCTGCTATTTGGGAACGAGTTCCTCCAATAAGAGAGCGAAAATCCATTCTTGTTTCCTGGTTAAGTATTATTTTAACGGAAGGAAAAAATAGACAGGTAAGAAAAATGACTGCAAAAATTGGATTTCCTACTTTAAGATTAATTCGCACAAGAATCAAAAACATATTATTGGAGGATTTAAAGCCTGGGAAGTTTAGAGAATTATTAAGTGAGGAAATTGAAAAATTAAAGCTGCCTTAAAATATTATCAAAGCAGCTTTTAAATATTATTTTACTTGCTCAAGCTGGGAAGTACACATTGGGCAGCGTGTCGCATTTAAGGAAATTTTAGACAAACAATATGGGCAATCTTTTGTTGTTGGTGCCTGCGGAGGTATTTCCTGTTCCTTTCTTTTAAGGTTGTTTATCCCTTTTATAACAATAAAAATTGCAAAAGCTACAATTAAGAAACTAATTAAACTGTTTATAAAAACACCATAATTAATTGTTACAGCACCTGCTGCTTGTGCATCGGCTAATGTATTATACGGACGTACGGCTTTTGTACCTTCTTGAAGCAAGATGTAAAGTTGTGAAAAATCTACATTACCCAATAATAAGCCTATTGGCGGCATAATTATATCGCTAACTAATGATTTAACGATTGTACCGAATGCAGCACCGATTATTATACCTACTGCCATGTCAATTACATTACCTTTTATGGCAAATTCTTTAAATTCTTTCCACATAACAGGCTCTCCTTTTTTTATAGTTATTGTTATTGTTTTCTAAATATTCCCTGAAAAACTTTTTCCAGGCAAATTTTGTGTAATTCCAGGCAAATCGGAATAACTAAAAGTTAACAATTAAACCTAAAAAAGAATGAATAATAGAAAAAAACGAATGGCACAAAAATCTATATATAAGTTACAGAATTTTTAACAAAAAAAATATCTAACTAAAAAAAGGAGTAAGAAATGGAAAGAAGAAGATTAATAGCCAAGTATATGCTGTTAGTCATTGCATCAGTAATGTTTCTCTTTACGGGATGCAAAAATTCACCTACTGAACCGTCAACTATAGAACCAACAACAGATCAAGATGCAATGTTAAAAATAGCAGACGAAGATTCTGCACTGGCATCATTTGATTCAAATTATAATGAAGACAATGCTATGTCTTTTATCGGAAAAGTTAATGCTGCCATTAACCCGCTAAAGGTTGGTCTCAGAGTTCATATTGTAAATAGAACTATATCCACTGATGTAGTTGGGGATACAGCATATGCTACTTTAACAAAGACTTATGAAGGAGTTTTGTTAATTGCCGGTTCTTATGATACTACTAAATCAATTGATACGGTAATTTCAAAGCCCTTTACTTCTACAATAACAAGAAAATTAATTTTTGTAAAAGTTGCGAACACTGAGTTCCCTTTTAGAAATTGGAGACTTGCAGCAATTTCACTTCCCGAAGGAGGAACAATTCATCCAAATATTAATATAATGAAAGTTACAGTATTCCTCCCTCATGGTGACACTTTAGTGATTACATCTCCAAACGAATATTTTCTTGCAAGAGGAAAAGGATGGTGGAGGCGACTGCCCGTAATTTTGAGAAATAACCCTGTAAAAGTTCAGGTTGAAGTATTTAGTGCATTTAATGAAGATGATTTTGTTACATTAACATATGGTGCTGATTTAAAAGGTTTGCATAGAGCAAAATATAAATTTGAATTGATTTCATCTACTCCGGTTGCCGGAGGATACGATAAGGTATATGAACAAACATATAATTCAAATCAATTCCCAGGTTTTTATCATGCTATAATAAATGCTTTTCCGCGCCAGGTAATTTTTGATGATTCAACACCGGTAGAAAATGAGATGTGGGGTATACTTTATTTTGTAATGTTTTAATTTAATGCCTGAATGCCCTGCTTTTTCAGGGCATTCTTATTTTTAAATAAAACAATAAATATGATTAATTTGAATTGATAATATTAAGGTTCAATATTATTTTGGTTTAAAATGAAAAAACAATATTTCTATAAATATTATTTGTTAGCCGGTTTATTAATTTACGGATGCAATAAACCTGCCCCGACAGAATTAATCCAGGACAGCCAAACAACAGATGATGCTGCACAAGTAGAAGTAATAACTAAAAATATTAATGATCAATCTTACAGTAATGGTTATGACTCTACCGGTGTTGCAGATAGCTTGATAGGCCATGCAAATATTATTTATGTTAGCGGTATTAAAATAACCTCTAAAGAAGGTACTTTAAACACTTCACTGGCAGAAGCAATCTTCTTTGATAAAAGTAAACCTGTGAAAGTAGGCGGACTTTTAATAGGCTACCGGACTATAACTCCAGGTATTATACAATTTAATACTCATAGAGCAAGATTAATTCCATTAAGGGTCAGGATAAGAAATAGTACAGCAGATACTTCCCTTGGATTAATGTACTATCTTTACAGCGGCAAAAGGATGTTAGTGGATCCTTTCCAGTATGAATATAACTCAAATATAGACTTTCAATTTAATCCTTTAATTGGTTCAAACGTTAATTTTAAAATTCCTACTCCACCGGAAATAACCGGTAATATTATTGTCGAAGGTAAAAGGAATAATAATTTAAAAGTTATATTGGAATGGAGCCACCCGGTACCAGAACTTCAGATTGAAATTATTATTGGTGCCGTTGTCCGAACAAACAGGAATATTTTTCCTCTGTATAGAGTTAAAACAAAAGACGATGGAAAATTCTTAATCCCTGTAAATCTTATAAACCAAATCCCAACGGATAGATTTAACAAAATCGCAATTACTCTTATCCGGAAGTATGAGAAGTATGAAAATAATGGTGGCAACAGAAATGATATATATATATTATCACAAAGTGTACATACAATAATTATCGATTCTCCTTAAGTTGAAATATTTATTAATAAGTTTACTAATGTTTTATTCAATCACTATAACGGCGCAAAGCTCATTTGGGCTTTCTGGGTACTGGGGTACTGTCCAAAAGCAGACGTTGCTGCTGAATAGCATGGAAAATAACATTTCAAATTACTCATATATTAAAGACTGGGGAATATCAATTACTTACGGAGGTGAATTTTCCAACTCTGTGGCTTCCAATTTATATTCATTAAAGCTTTCAAAAACAATCGGTAATAATACAATTACAGCCAGGTATACACCGGCATACCAGAAGGAATTTACATTTAGTAATTCTACTTCAATCTTATTGGATTCAACTACAAATCAATCGTTGAATTCAAGTTTCACTTATAAAGAATTATTTGGGTTAGGGTATTCATATAAATTTAGTAATGACTTTAGCGCAGGACTAACATTACGATTTTTTAACCAGGAATTTAACCAGGAAATCTTAAATTCCGTTATTAAAGATAGCTCGGTATATTTGGATGGAGCCAACGATATTGAAAAAATAAATTCAACAAAATTTGATATCGGCGCGAATTATTTATTGAATGATAACGTTTCATTTTCTCTTTCTTCTATCAATTTATTTACATTTGAGGATAATTCACCTCCCGATATTGAAGCATATAAATTAAGGAACGATAAAGCAGCATTAATTGGCATCACATATTCACTTATTGTAAATTTTGATCTGAATCTTCTTTATGAAACTACAAACTCATTCCAGGTAAGTTCGAATTTCCAGGGGATCTTATTTAATGAATTAGGATTAAGCATTTCG
>CAYUVK010000044.1:11439-38049 GCA_964448105.1 uncultured Ignavibacteriaceae bacterium | reverse complement strand
AGGGAATTGTCTTATTGGATAATGCTAAAGTTCAAAAGGAATCCCGTTCATAGCGGGATTCCTTGTTTTAAAAGTTCGATATTTTGAATTCAAATGTTCGATATTCTGAGTTAAAATATCGAATGACGAACAATAGAACAATTGAATTAAGAAAATAGACAAATATTATGGACACAGAAAAAACTTATAATTGTCCGCATTGTAACAAACCGTTAAAGAAGTGGCTATGCCCGCCTGAATCTTCATGGGATACTGAATTCCAATATGTGTGCTTTAATGATGAATGTTCTTACTATGTTCGGGGCTGGGATTGGATGAAACAAAAATTCAATCAAAATATTTCTTACAGGTACAGGCTTAATCCAACTAATGGAGAATCCGGTCCGCTGCCGGTTTGGTCCAAAGATGCACTAAAAAATTTTATAATCGAATGAACTGCCTATTACTTGTTATATGAAGGTAAAGCAGCTCAGAACTAAAGGTGGATAAAATGGATGAAATAGAAAAATTAAAAGAAACAATATTGAAAGAATTTCCAAGACTTAATAAAGAAAGTAAGTTTAAGTTCAATTGCCACAAAAATATTAGCTGCTTTAATAAATGCTGCAGCGATGTAAATATCTTCTTAACACCTTACGACATTATCCGTTTAAAAAACAAACTTAATATTTCCTCACAGGAATTTTTAGATAGATATACCTTTCTTCCTATTGATGAAAAACAGAATCATCCTGTAGTAATGTTAAGGATGAATTCCGATGAAAATAAATCATGTCCTTTTGTTGGTGATGAAGGCTGTTCCGTTTATGAGGATAGACCTTGGTCCTGCAGAATGTTTCCTTTAGGAGTTGCATCACCAAAAGAAATAAGTAATAATGGAGGCGGAGAATTTTATTTTATTCTTGAAGAGCCGATATGCAAAGGATATAAAGAACAAAGGAATATGACTGTTAACGAATGGATAACTGATCAGAAAGTTGAAAGATATACTGAAATGGGGGATAAATTCAAAGAGATTTCTCTTCATGATTATTTTAAAAAAGGAAAACAGCTTGAGCCTGCTAAACTCGAAATGTTTTATACAATCTGTTACAATATTGATAAATTCAGAGAATTTGTTTTTGAAAGTACATTTTTAGAACGATTTGATATTGAGGAAGAGATTATAAATGAAATAAAATATGATGATGATGAATTATTAATATTTGGATTTGAATGGTTGAAGTATTGTCTTTTTGGTGAAAAGACAATGAAACTTAAAAAATAAAAACAGCAAAAGAAGGTAAGTTCTATGGACGAAAGAAATTTAATTAAACCGGATACCGAATTCATAAATTATCTTAAAAAGAATGGCGGGGGTACACTAAAAAAATGTTTTCAATGTGCGTCTTGTTCGGTTGTGTGTTCTCTTAGCCCTGAAGATGGAGCTTTTCCGAGGAAAGAAATGATATCTGCAAGCTGGGGGCAAAAGGAGAATCTTATTTCAGATCCGGATGTTTGGTTATGTCATGGCTGTTCAGATTGTAGTACATATTGTCCTCGAGGTGCAAAACCGGCTGATGTCCTGGCTGCAATTCGTTCATACATCGTAGAATTTTTTGCTTTCCCCAAATTTATGGGCTCAGTTTTACGAGAGCCTAAATATTTAATACCCCTGCTATTGGTACCGTTTATTATATTATTTGGAATTTTATATGTTAATCTCGGTGGAGATTTTTCTCAATTAAATAGCGGTGAAATAATATTTGCAAGGTTTTTCCCGCACGGAATTCTTGAGGTATTTTTCATGGGGGGCAATTTATTAATATTTTCCTTTGCCGGTATCGGATTATACAGGTATTGGCAGAATTTAAATTCCTTTTTACCTGCCAATAAAAAAGAAGGTTTTATAAGTGTATTTATAAAGACAATAACCGAAATAATGACTCATAAGAATTTTAATATTTGTTCTACAAACTACACAAGGTTCTGGGGACATTTATTAATATTTTACGGTTTTCTTGGAGCTATGGCTACTGCAGGTTTAGCATTGATATCAGATTTGTTTTTTAATTTAAGCGCGCCTATCCCTTTATTAAATCCCATAAAAATATTAGGGAATTTAAGTGGACTAGCATTGTTGATTGGAAGTATAATGGTTATTATAAAAAGATTACAGACTAAAGAAAATATTAGTATTAACACTTATTCTGATTGGATTTTAGTTCTTTTTATTTTTGGTGTTGCATTAACAGGATTGTTGACAGAAATTATGCGTTTAACAGCTACTCCGTTTATTGCTTATAATACATATTTTATTCATTTAGTGTTTATCTTTTTCTTACTTTGGTACGCACCATATTCAAAACTTGCACACATGTTTTACCGGACTTTAGCATTGGTTTATTTGAGGATGAATGATAGAGAAAAGAAAACAGTGATATTTAAATCGATTAATGTAGGAGCGGCATAAAAATAAATCGTTAAATTGTTTTATTGCTTATTGTTATAGTATCAAATTAGCAATAAAATGAGTAATCGAATTATCTATTTTTTATCTACTCTTCTTCAAGAAACCTCAAAGCTGGCGCAGAATCGCCTTTTAGGAAAGCATCTACAAATTTATTAATATTTTCATCGTTTGTAAGAGTAACGTCAACATTTCTTACAGCCCCCATTAATCTTCCAATCTCAGTTAGTAAAGATAAAATAGATGATGATGGAATTTTTCTAATTGTTGCTAATACATGATCATTATTATGCGAAACCGAAAAGTTCAAAGTTTCCAGGACTTTAGAAACAATTTTTGCTCTTCTCATTCTTCTTACCGGGTCAGCTGCACCGCCGCGGAAATTAAAGTTTATATAATTATTATTGAGCTCTTCACTTGTATAAGCGTCAAGCCTTGAAAAGTGATATCCTAATCTAGAAAAGAAATTCATATAGCAATCGGAAATAATTGCATAACTTCTGCTGCCCAAGTCTCTATCGCTTCTACTTGAGTCGACTACGTTTGACATAAGGAGATTTGTAAAACCTTTTAAATCAATGGGCAAAGGACCTGCCCACCTAATACCCGGTGCAGTCATCCCTTTTATTAAAGATAGAAATGGTTTTGAAATAACATCTTCAGGTGTAATATGCTTTTTCCCTTCCACATTTGATAAACCATTACCAAGGTCAATAACATGAATGTCTAATGGTACAGAAAATTTTAGTGGATACGCATGCTTATCTTCAAACTGTGCAGATTCATAAAGTGAAAACATTTCTCTCATAGCGTATTCATGCGCAAACCTGGTTACATCGTGAAGAGTTTTGCAATTGTCAGGAGTAAATTCAGATGAACCCGGGTCAGTCAAATTTAAAGGTATAACGAGTTTTGAAATATTTTGCCAGATCCGGTGCATGGGACTTTTTATAAAAACATTTTTATTTGATGAAACTGATTTATACTTTTCAATTAATTCATCTGCTATACCAAGATAAACTTTGTTCTTATTAGCATCAATCGTAATGATCATATCATTAGAGAGAGTTTCCGTTGCATTTTTTGTATTTACTATAACAGGAATACCTAACTCTCGCGCTATTATAGCCAGGTGCCCTGTTGTATTCCCAATATCAGCTATAAGCCCGGAAGCCTTATGAAGAACCCGTGTTAATTCCGGTAATGTTTTTTTAACTACAAGAATACCGTCAGATGGAAAATTGATAAGATCCTTGGATCTGTTTAATAAAAAAACTTTTCCCGAACTAATTCCCGGGCTGACACATGCTCCTTCATTTATCAATACAGGATAGTTTAACTTAGTTTGTTGAAATGGAAGTTTCCCATTTGTTTCAAGAGTGTTTGGCTTAGAAACAGCCAGTGGTCTACATTGTAAAATATATACTTCACCGCTTCTATCTATTGTCCATTCAATATCTTGCGGAGTACTAAAATAATTCTCTATTCTTAAAGCATATTCTGTAATAACTTTTATCTGCTCTTCAGTTAAGCACGACTTATGGACTAGATCGTCCGGTATTTTCTCTTCATACAGCCCATCGGTTTCTCTTGGTATGGTTTTATAATTCTGATTTCCTAGTTTGAAGTTAATTATTTTATGTGTAACCGGATCAACAATAAATTCCTGGGGGGAAACACTTCCATCAACAACTTTAGTTCCAAGACCTCTTACAGCATGAATAATAATTCCATTTCTAATACCTAAAGGATCTTTAGTAAATAAAACCCCGCTAACTTCGGAATCAATCATTTGCAGACACCCAATACTCATAGGCATATCGACGTCTCTTAATCCGGTCAAATAACGATATACAAGTGACTGGGGTAAATATTTAGAAATCAAAACCTCAAAACATGCATCAATAAGATTAGCTTTGCTGACATTAAGTGCAGTGTAATGCAATCCCGCAAATGAATAATGAAGATCATCTTCACCGATTGCACTCGATCTAACTGAAATTAATATATCACCGTATTTACTTGATAAATACTCATAATTATTAATAATTAATTTTTCAATAAGCTGAGGGATAGGTGAAGCAATAATTAATGCTTGAATTACCTGGCTTACCTGCTGAACATTTGCATTATCATTAAAATTAATAGACGAAATTGCTTTATCAATCTGTGAGTATAAATCTCCTTGCGACAAAAAATCCTTGAAAAACCTGGAAGTAATAGAAAAGCCGTCGGGTATTGGTATTAAAAGTTTATTATGAATTTCACATAGACGGCTTATTTTTCCTCCCACTTCCTTGGTTTGCTCCATAGTAATTTCATCAACCCTGTATGAATACGGTTTACTAGCAGTTGCAGCATTTTCAGAATCAACCTTTTTACATTCATCGCAATCAGGTTCAAGGCAATCCCACCGGATGGGACAAAATGAACCGGGAGCAAGCACATCTGAACATTTATTTTTGATTTTAGATACTTGGTTAATAAGGGTTTTGTATTTGCCTTCACACATAATGGAAAGGTGCTGAGTAACTTCCTGTGTATTAGTTAAAATATTTGAAAATATTCCATAGATTTCTCCTTTTGAAAATGGTTTCCCTGAAATAAGAAGTTCGCTCAAGCTTCCCATTAATTTTAGTGCTTCATCATTAGAATATAAGAGACTCTGGAAATGACGGAGTTTTTCTTTAAATGAAATCGAATTCCCCTTTTTATTCCTTAATATTTTTTTTAAAAATGTCATTATTTATTTCTCTATTTATATATCCCTTATCAATATATATTCATTTACTTTTAACCTTTATTCACCAGCTTTTTTTATTGTATGATAAAATTTATATTGAACTAAATAGCATATTACTCTTATCATATTACTTTTAATTTCCTATTCTAATTGCTAATGTGCGAGATACAATCGATCTTATTTCTTCTGTAGTAAACGGTTTTAAAAGAAAACCCGCAGCATTATTCAGAGTTTCATTAACGGAATTTCCTTTTTCACTTAAATTAAAATTCATTCCTGATGTAAATCCGGACATAACAATTACAGGAATTAAAGGATAAATATTTTTTATTCTTCTTAAAACTTCGGCTCCATTCAATCCCGGTAACACAAGATCCAGGAAAACCAGATCAAAAGTATCACTTCGTATTAATTTTAATCCATCTAAAGCAGTATTACAAACAGTTACTGAATAATCAGTATTGGAATATCCTGTTAAAGCTTTTTTTATTGATTTAAGAATTATTTCTTCTCTATCAATTGCTAGTATTTTTATCGTTTTCATTCTATTAGACTACAATGGTAATTTAATTATTACCGATGTTCCGATTCCGCTTGAATTAATAATTATTTTACCTTTATGCATTTCAATTATATCTTTACATACTGTAAGGCTTATACCAATTTTCTCAAAGTCTTCCAGATTGGAATTATTAGTCGGATCAAGAATCTTCTGTAGAACACCACTGGGGATTTCTTTACCTGTATCTGTAAAAGCAATTTCTATTTCTTTCTCATCGCTCAAATAAGAAGATATTATATTTACTATTCCGCCAGCCGGCATCGATTCGGAAGAATTCAAAAGCAGGTTTAAAAAAACCTGCTCAATTAAATCGGGATCGGCAGAAACTTTTGGTAGAGTTTTTGGCAGCCCGGTAATTATTTGGATGTTACGGAAATTTGAAAATTTTTCTATTACAGAAATTGCGTGTCTGATTATGCTGCTGATATCTGTTACGATAAAATCCGGTTTTTTTTGCCTGGTAAGGGATAAAATATTTCGAATACTTCCTCTAATTTTTAAAGCTTCCTGCCTTACAATTTCATAATCGCTTCTTTTAACATCAGTTATATCGGCTTCATTCATTAAACTTTCACAATAAATAATTATACCGGTTAACGGATTATTAATTTCATTTGCAACTTCATCTGCAAGTTTACCGACCGATGCAAGTTTTTCAGATTCAATTAATTGAGATTGAGTTGTCATTAATTGTTTCTGCATTTTATTAAATGATTCAGACAGTACTCCAAGTTCAGCTTTACCCGGTGGTATTTCATGGTTAAAATCTCCGCGTGCAACTCTTAAAGTACCGTCTACTAAATTTTTTACAGGCTTTCCAATTAAATATCTGATCGAGAAATAGGTAATTATTGATGCAATTAACGCAAATAATATGGTAAGAAATATCAATTGAGTTCGTGTTTTTTCAAGATCAGAAATAATTTTTTTTATTGAAACTTCAATTTCGATAAATCCTAATATTGTTTGTGAAGAATCATGTGGTGAAAGCGAAGCTGAATTGGTTTCTGATTTTTCTCTTTTATTAAATGCCAGTTGTTCAGGTGAATGACAAACACCATTATAACAACTTGCAGAATTATAAATCGGGAGTGAATTATATATAAGATTATTTTTATTATCTATCCGAAAGTGTTTAAAATTTTTAATATTAGCCTTAATTTTTTTATCATTTTTAATATGACAACTTACACATAGCTGTCTGCTTTGTGATATATTTTTATTAATTTCCGAGTGGATAGAAGAAAACTTAATTGAACCATCATGGTTTAAAATCTTTATTGATTTGATATCTTCACTGCCGACAATATTATTTACAGCTAATGAAATATCATCCCGCTGGTTCTTAAGCATACTTACTCTCAAAATCTTTTCAATCGTTTGGCTCAGCTGCCCGGTATTATTACTAATGGAGATAATAGCATCTTCTTTTTGTTTCAGAAGGCTAAAAGTCGAGAATGCTCCCATTGTAAGGAGAATTATTATCCCAAGTAAAATTGATATACGTGAAGAGATGCTTATGTATTTTAGTTTTTCAAATAGTGACAATTAGAATCCATTTCTACATGATTGATCGAAAAATAAAAATTAAATTCGGAATATTATATTGCAAAAAGACTATAATCATAAAAATTGAATGTCTGTTTTAGAATTTATTAAGTTAATGATTATTCGATAGAATATTTCGCAGAATGAATAATTAAAAAGTAAACAATTAAATAATTTTTATCCATTCATTCATAAAGTCATTAAATCAACCTATAATCGTCATTCACTATGCGAAATTCTTGATACATTCATTCCAAAATATTTTAACACAAGATCAGCTCCAAAAGCCATAATTGAACCTAATGAAGCCATAACCAATGTAACAATTACAGCGTATAAAATCCTGTCATTATTATATAATTCGGCAATCCAAAGATTTATTCCGGAAAGATCCTTTGTGTCAATTTTTTTACTCAATGCAGTTTCATTTTTGCCCCCGATCTCACCAGCATAAGAGTTGGTATAAAAACAAGCAAATAAACAACAAAGCATCAGTAAAGCAATTATTTTTTTTATTGACATAATTATTTCCTATAACATTTTATTTTTAATTAAGAATTAATAGTTTCTTTTCTTGCTTCTAAAATAAGCTTTGTAATAATTATAAAAGTCATGATGACTGCAGTTCCCATTAAAACAATTCCTGCAACTGATTGAAAGATCGGAATTTCTGAAATTTTATAAATTTGTTCGAGTGCAATCGAACAGCCTGCTAATACAATCATGATTGCAAACAGTATCCTAATTCCATAACCTTTTATATACTTAATTGCAGTTGCACCTATTTGAGCACCTATTGAAGCACCGATCAGCATAATAAAAGCAGCAACAAACTCAACACGACCTTTGAGAGCATAAGTGAAGCAGCCATATGCCCCTGCAAAAAGAACACTCATTAAATCGGTGCCTACAGCTATAACTGTGGGAACTCCTATCAAATAAACTAATGCAGGCATCCTAATGAATCCGCCTCCGACGCCCAAAAATCCGGATAGAAAGCCGGTAAATAAAAACACAAACATTACTATCCATAATGAAACAGATTTAATGCCGGAAGCAGGAAAGGATACCATTGGTGGAAGTTTGATTTTATGAAGTCTTTGGGCAATATTGCCTTTGGATGTTTTCTGTTTCGAATCAGGCAATACATCTTGCTGCCCTGATTTATGTTTGAGTTTCTTTGGATTGTTCGAAAAATAATCATAGAACATAAGTGAGCCAAGCCCAAACATAAGGAAGAGGTAACACCACCTGACAATCGAACCAACATCTCCTGCTTTCTCCAAAAAAAGTACCACTTGAGAACCTATTTCCAGGCCGACGATTGATGCAATGATTGAAATACCACCCAACTTCCAATCGATATTTCCCATCTTATGGTGTTTCTTTGTAGCACCAATGGACTGCCCGAAAATATTTGCCAGGTCTGTTCCAATGGCGTAAGCCATATGGAATCCAAAGATGTTCAACGCAGGTGTAACAATCCATCCGCCTCCTACACCAAAGAAACCTCCGAGTACGCCTACACAAAAACCGATTACGAATAGTAACAAAGCATTAAATTCAATTCCTGCGACGGGTAAATAAATGTTAAAGATATCCATATTTTTACTTTGTTTTGTTAGTTAATCTTTTAAATATTTTTATTTTTCTTTTCTCGATTCTATTAGAAGCTTACTGATTATTACAATAGAGAGAGTTAATGCAGTACCTATTAAAACTATACCTGCAAGAGTTTGAAAAAGCTGGTGCATTGTTAATTTGTAAAACTGTTCGGTTGCCACAGAAAATGCTGCAAGGATTATCATAATCGCAAATAATAACCTGATTCCATAACCTTTTACATATTTGACTGCAGTAGATCCTATTTGTGCGCCAATGGATGCTCCTATAAGCATAACAAACGCAGCAATTAATTCCACACGTCCTTTCATAGCATAGGTAAAACATCCATAAGCTCCGCTGAATAGAACTGTTATCAAACTAGTTCCGATTGCAACAGTAGTCGGGAGACCAATTAGATATACTAAAGCCGGCATTATAATAAATCCACCGCCTACACCTAAAAACCCCGAAAGAAAACCTGTAAATAAAAAGATTAAGAAAATAATCCATATTGAAACGCTGTCAATGTCAGATGCCGGAAAAGAAATCATTGGGGGCAAGTTTAATCTATGGAGCTTCTCTGAAATTTTACTCCGTTCTCTTTTTGGTTTATTGTCTGAAGTTTTATTTATTTCTTGCGTTATTCTCTTCAACTGTTTTGGGTGAACTACAAAATAATCGTATAACATATAAGCGCCAAGAGATGAAAGAAGCACGAGGTAACACCATCTGACAATCAAACCGACATCACCCGCTTTTTCCAGTGCAATTATGACTTCTGAACCAATTTCTAATCCGATGACAGAAGTGATTATTGAAACAATTCCAAGCTTCCAGTCAATATTCCCCATTTTTTGATGTTTTTTAACTGCTCCAATTGATTGACCGAAAATATTAGAGAGATCGGTTCCAATAGCAAAAGCCATGTGAAATCCAAAAATATTTAAAGCAGGCGTAACGATCCAACCGCCTCCGACTCCGAAGAATCCGCCGAGCACTCCGACACAAAACCCTATCGTAAGCAATAATAAGACATTAAACTCGATTCCGGCTACAGGTAAATAAATATTGAAAATGTCCATATTTTTTCCCGGTTTTATATCTTCTGAATTGGGTGTATTTCTGTCATTCTTTCTTTTTTAGATTCGATCACAAGTTTGCCGATAATAATAATAGTAATTGTCAATGCACTTCCCATTAAAACAATTCCTGCAAAAGATTGGAAAAACGTCTTCATAGTTATTTTATATATTTGTTCGGTTGCAACCGAAAAGCTGGCTAATATGATCATTATTGCAAATAATAATCTTATACCATAACCTTTTATATATTTAACTGCGGTTGCACCGATCTGTGCACCAATCGAAGCCCCGATGAGCATAATGAAAGCTGCAAGCAATTCCACTCGGCCTTTTAAGCCATAAGTAAAACATCCATATGCTGCTGTGAAGAGTACCGTAACTAAACTTGTTCCTACTGCAATTGTTGTCGGAAGACCTAATAAATATACCAACACAGGTATTATGATAAATCCGCCTCCTACACCCATAAAACCGGAAAGGAAGCCGGTAATTAGAAAAATAAATAAAATAATCCAGAGTGAAACTCCTTCAATATCCGATGTAGGGAAGGAGATCATAGGCCTTAAATTTACATGGTGAAGTCTCTCTGAAATTTTACTTCGGCCGATATGAGCAATATCCTCTGTTTTTCCTTCCTCTATCAGTTTAAGCTGTTTTGGATGTATAACAAAAAAATCATATAGCATATAAATACCGAGACCTGAAAGAAGAAAAATATAACACCATCTGACGACCGAACCGACATCACCTGCTTCTTCAAGTGCAAGTATTGCCCGCGAACCAATTTCTAATCCAATAACTGAAGTGATAATTGAAATAAGACCTAATTTCCAATCAACATTTCCCATCCTTTGATGTTTTTTTACGGCTCCTAGTGATTGTCCGAATATGCTTGCAAGAGGTGTCCCTATAGCAAAAGCCATATGGAATCCGAAAATATTTAATGCCGGAGTAATCATCCAGCCGCCGCCGACTCCAAAGAATCCTCCCATTACACCCACGCAAAATCCAATCAAAAGTAATAATATGGCACTGAACTCAATTCCGGCAACAGGCAGATAGATATTAAATATATTCATATCTTTGTTTTTTATTAACTTTTATTTTCCGGATAATTTTCAATTATCTGTATTCTCTTTTCTAAATTCAATTATGAGTTTTGCAATAATAATTGCGGTCATAATTAGTGCAGTTCCAACCAGTATGATTCCAGAAAAATCTTGAAATAATGGTTTTAAAGTCATCTTATAAAATTGTTCCGATATAACAGAAAGACTGGTGAAGATTATCATTATTGCAAACAGCAATCTAATCCCATAGCCTTTTATAAATTTAACTGCAGTTGCACCAATCTGCGCTCCTATTGCTGCACCTAATAACATAAAAACAGCAGCATACACTTCAACTCTTCCATCAAGTGCATAAGTTAAACATCCGAATGCTGCCGTGGCAAAAACTGTGATTAAAGAAGTACCAACTGCTAAGATTGTGGGGAGGCCGATTAAGTACACAAGTGTAGGGAGGATAATGAACCCCCCTCCAATACCCAAGATCCCTGAAAGAAATCCTGTAAATAAAAAAATAATTATTATTACCCAAAGGGATACTTTTTCAATTTTAGATTTTGGAAAAGAGATCATTGGTGGCAAATTAATATTGTGAAGCTTCCCTGCAAATCCATTCAATTGGGCCTTTGGTTTTGCACCTGAAATATCGGCTAGCTTTTCTTCCTCAAGTCTTTTCAACTGCCTCTTGTGCAGTACGAAGTAATCATAGAACATAAAAGAACCTAGGCCCGCCAGAAATACTACATAACACCATCTGATGATAGGACCTACTTCGCCTGCTTTCTCTAAAGCAATCACTACACGGGAACCTGCTTCAAATCCAAAAAGTGAAATGATAATCGAAAAAGTTCCAAGCTTCCAATCAACATTGCCCATTCTTTGATGTTTTTTTATAGCTCCCAGTGATTGCCCGAATATATCTGCGAGGCCAGTTCCTATAGCGAAAGCCATATGAAATCCGAAAATATTAAGAGCTGGGGTAATAATCCAACCGCCGCCAACACCAAAAAATCCTCCGATAACTCCGACACAGAATCCGATCAATATTAATAGCAGAATATTAAAATGAATTCCGGCAACAGGTAAATAGATATGAAAAATACTCATGTTTTTCCTGCTTATTCAGCTAATATCTAACGATTTTAGACTTTTCTTCCTTTCTTTTCTCGATTCTACAGCGAGCTTACCAACAATTATTGTAGTCATTATTAAAGCAGTTCCAATCAAAATAATTTCTGAGATAGTCTGAAAAAATAATCGTCCAGTTATTTTAAAAAATTGTTCGGTGGTTACGGATAAACCAGCAAAAACAATCATTATTGCGAACAGCAATCTGATTCCATATCCCTTGATATATTTAACGGCAGTAGCTCCGATCTGTGCACCAACTGAAGCACCGATAAGTAAAAGAACAGCAGCAATCAATTCCACACGGCCGTGGGTAGCATATATAAAACACCCATATGCAGAACTGAAGAGAACAGTAATTAAAGTAGTACCGACTGCCATAATAGTCGGCAGTCCGATTAAATAAACAAGGGTGGGCATAATAATAAACCCGCCCCCTATTCCCAAAAGTCCCGAAAAAAAACCGGTAAATAAAAAAATTATTATTATTATCCAGAGTGAAACCGATTCTATTTGAGAAATAGGGAATGAAATCATCGGAGGGATTTTTACTTCATATAATTTTTCTGCTATTTTATTTCGAACAGGCTGTACATTAATAGTACTTGAATCATCTTCATTTATAAGTTGTTTTTTTTGCAAAACAAAATAATCGTAAAATATAAAACCGCCTAGTCCAGATAAAAATAAAACATAACACCATCGAATAATTATTCCTGCATTACCAGTTTTTTCCAAAGCAAGTACAACTTGGGAACCCGCTTCAAATCCTACAATGGAAATAATAACGGAGATAAGGCCTAATTTCCAATCTATGTTTCCCATTGAATGATGTTTTTTTAACGCGCCGATTGATTGTCCGAATATATTGGAAAGACAAGTTCCTATTGCATAAGCCATTGGAAATCCGAAGATATTTAACGCAGGCGTAACAAACCAGCCGCCGCCCTCACCGAAAAAACCTGCTATAACTCCTACACAAAATCCAATTAAAATTAATAACAGAATATTAAAGTGAATGCCTACAACTGGTAAATAAATACTAAATATTTTCATTATTTGTTTTAGTTAAAAGAAAACAGATTAATTTGCAGATTCCTTTAACCATTTATTTTTCCAGAACTTTTTTCAGCAAAGCATTTATAACCGGATAATTTAAGGTCTGAGGCACATTGCTTTTTCTGGGTTTTTTCCTTTCCCCGCTTAAAACAATTCTCTTTCCTCCAAACCCAGATAAGTTTTCCGTATTAAATAACTGTTCTTTTTCAAACCAGGAGATTTCATCCCTTAATGATACTGTCGGGCTAATCATAATAATGACAGGCGGATGGAAGTTTTGCTTTTTAAATTTTTCAGCTATTTCATCGAGTCTCGAAGTAAGAGTTCTTTGAGCAGGCAGCGTACCATTTTCGATAACTGCAACAGGCATAGAAGGATTCATTCCGTGTTTTATTAACTCGCTGCTTATCCTCGCAATTCTTGAAGCACCCATATAAATAATTAAATTGGCATTCTTTAATTTTGCCAGTTTTTCCCATTCAACCTGTGTTTCCGGTTTATCGGGACATTCATGAGCAGTAATTAAAACGCATTGTGTGATCAATCCTCTTTGTGTGATTGGTATTCCGCTGTAAATAGGTGCTGAAAGTCCTGATGTAATTCCGGGTATTATTTCGAAATCTATACCTGCTTTTTTAACTGCAGCTGCTTCTTCGGATCCTCTTCCAAAAACAAACGGGTTGCCCCCCTTTAGTCGAACTACTTCAAAACCAAGTTTTGCTTCGCTTATTAAAATCTCAATTATATGCTCCTGCTCAATTTGATGATAACCTGATTCTTTTCCGACAAAAATTTTTTTACATTCATTTTTACAGTAAGATAAAAGATCATTATTTATTAATCTATCATAAACTACTACATCTGCCTGCTTAAGCTTTTTCAAAGCTTTAAGAGTAATAAGATCCGGATCGCCGGGTCCCGCCCCTACGATATAAACTTTTCCGTATTCCAAATTTTTCTCCATTACATAATTCATTCGACTATAAATGTTTGATTACGTTAACTATTAGAAAACCCGCAGTTGCTATAAAAACAATTAGAAAAATTACTATCAGAATACTTGCCTGTGAATCTGTTACGTCTGATATTCTCTGTTCACGCAATAAAATACTATTTATCATGTCAAGAGTTCTCCTGCCGATTTTCTTAAATTGTTCGTCATATTTAACTATTTCATTTTGGCTAAGTGAGTTAGACCGGATTTCATCAAAAAATTTATTATATGTACCTGACATTTCAGAATAATCTGCTTTTATTGTAGTAATTTCAGTATCATTTAAGGCTTTCATTCCAATCAATTCACCAAACCTCTGGTGAAAGTCTTCTTTCGCTTTTTGCCACCTAAGATATCTTTGCTGTGAATAGCCCCTTATTAAAAGGTTTTTTTCTTCTCTTCTTAACTGAAGTTCCGCTTCTTTAAGTTTATGAACAACTTCAATAACTTTATTACTGTTTTCAATTTTTTGTGTTAATATCCAGCCCAACACGCCGCTGCAAAGGATTAAAAGAATTATAATAGAGAAGGTGATGAATATTTTTTTCTTTAATATTTTTGGTTCACCCATATTTGTTCCCCGGAAAAATTTTAAACTAATTTAGATCCTTTTAGGATTTTTTGAATATAATATTGAGAACTTTTTTCTCCATTTTCCGTTAAAACTTCTTCCCAGTTTATTGAAGTAAATCTCTTAAACATTTTTTCTTTAGCCTTAGCTGACTTTACTTTTGTACCCGTCAATAATTGCTTTCTAAATTCACCTGCCAGTTTTATAATATCTGAATAGATTGGGGAAATGAAATGATCTAAATTCTTTTTCATCTCCTTAGTGTAAAAAGGAGCCATTCCCTGCGAAGAAACAGAGACCGTTAGATCTCCCCGTTTAATATTTGCAGGTAAAATAAAATCACATAATATAGGATTATCTGCAACATTCAGTAAAATACCTTCACCGGTGCAATCGATACGAATAATTTTACTAACTTCCGGGTTATTTGTTGCACTAAAAATAATTTTATAATCTTTAATAAATTTTTTTGAATAGGCTTTTTTAATAATTTGAATTTTATCCAGCCGGAATAAATCCATTAATGGTTTGCATATTTTAGGAGAGATAACAGTTATTTTAGCATTAAAATCTAAAAGCGATAATACTTTTCTGTATGCAACTTTACCGCCGCCTATAACAAGACAGGGAAATCTTTTAAGACTAATTAAAACAGGATAGAAATTAGAATTTTCGCTTTTTTTCATAAAAAAATTTCCCCCTTTTGAAGGTTAAAGATTGTTAATTACTTGAAAAAAAACAAAGATGTATAAGATTTTGTAATCCTTGTGTTGTTCAAAAATACTCAAATTTAGTGAGCAGATAAATGAGATATAAACAGGATGGAATTAAATATAAATAATATAAATAAATCCGGTAAATATAATTCGGACCAAAAAAATAATATATTTTTAATCCAAATAAGATAGGTTCAAGAAAAAAAGGTTATTGGTTTGATTTAAATAAATCACGAATCATTATTATTAAAATACTTAAGTTCATTCTAATTTATTTTACTTTCCCATTAAGAATAAAATTATTCAAATTGGTTTAATAAATGAAGGATAATAAAATGAAAAGATCTTTGTACCGGAATTTTTTTCTTTGTACTACATTAGTTGTGTTTATAACTTCTATTAATAATGCACAAAGTAGTGCACCAAAAGTTAATCCGGAAATTTGGGTTCGTCCCGGTTATCAATTATCCATTGCTATAAGTTCTGATTTACGACCGCGGCATATGGCATTGGGTCCTGACGGAACTCTTTATTATACAACTATGCCGGATAAAATAATTATTGCTGCAAAAGATAAAGATAATGATGGGTATTATGAAACTTTAACTCATTTTTATACTTCAGAAAACTCGGTATCGGGAGTTTTTTGGTATGAAGGTTATTTATGGTATACAGAAAGTGGTGCAATCTATAAGTTAAAAGATAAAAATAATGACGGCATTGCCGACGAAAGAACTACTATAATCCCTGTTGATAGCCTGCCTTCGGGGGGTGCTCATCATTACCGTCCTGTATTAATTCACAAAGGAAGATTATATACAGCTTTGGGAGATGTTGGTAATATAACAGATGCAACAGGGACCGATAGAGAGAAAATATGGTCCTATAATCTTGATGGAAAAGATAAAAAACTTTGGTGTTCCGGGATCAGGAATACTGAAAAACTAGTAATTAGACCCGGCACCGATGAAATTTGGGGAATGGATCATGGCAGTGATTGGTTTGGAAGGGAATTGGGCGATAATGTAGGCAAACAGCCTATTACTGATTACAATCCTCCGGCAGAAATGAATAAATATATTGAAGGAGGATTTTACGGACATCCTTTTATTGTTGGAAATAGAATACCAAGATATGAATTTATGAAACGCCCGGATATTATAGATTTGGCTGAGAAAACCATTGTTCCGGCGTGGTGCGGTGGTGCTCATTGGGCTCCATGCGGTATGATGTTTTATACCGGTGATCAATTTCCTGCTGAAGTAAAAGGAGATGCCTTTATAGCTTATCATGGTTCATGGAATAGAACTGTAAAAGCGGGATATCAGGTAACTAAGGTTTTATTTGAAAATGGCAAACCCTATGGTGAATTGCCGTATATTAAATTTCTAACTGATGATCAAAAAGTATTGGGGCGACCGGTAGATGTAATTCAAGCTCCTGATGGTACATTGCTGATTAGTGATGATGGAAATAAAACTGTAGACGGTTACAAAGAAAATAATATTTACCGTTTAAAATATGTAGGACCAAAGAAATAATTTTTTATTAATATTTATTTTCTTCAATATTTATTATGTGACTATTTTTGTCCGGATATTTTTATTTTTCTATTAGTATAACTCAAACCTAATAGAATGTAGTTGCCGCCGGATTTATTCAAATTATTAGCTGGATATTTTTAAAATAACGAAAACTGTCTAGTCTAGTTTAAAGTTAGCCGGATCTAATAAATCTACATTCTATTCTTCTTTTGAATCCCGTAAATTGTATTAATGATTTAAAAGTCAGTAATAGATCAAATTTTTTATAAGTAACTAAAAGATTATTTATATTCATCATACGGGATATTTTTAAAAAATTAAATATTAAGTGAAATAAAAATTTTTCCCCGGATCAAGGAGCTCAAAATGAGCAGTGAAATAGAATTAAAACAGCTTATTGTTGAGATAGGAAAAAGAATGTGGACCCGTAATTTCATTGCTGCAAATGACGGTAACATAACCGTAAAATTAAATGATAATGAAATATTAACAACTCCTACCGGTGTGAGTAAAGGTTTTATGAATACACAGATGATAATAAAAGTTGATTTAAAAGGCAAAATTATATCGGATAGTAAGAATTATAATCCGTCAAGTGAGCTTAAAATGCACCTTGAAGTATACAAGGAACGCCCTGATATTTATTCGGTTGTTCATGCACACCCGGTTTATGCTACAAGTTTTGCAGTTGCCGGAATTGCGTTAAACAAATGTGTATTGCCTGAAGCCATAATTCTTATTGGTGCCGTACCATTAGTTAAATACGGCTTTCCTTCAACAATGGAAATTCCGGATGCAATAAGGGAGCACGTAAAAAATTCCGATGCACTATTGTTAGAAAATCACGGGGCACTTACTTATGGAAGTGATTTATTAAATGCATATTATAAAATGGAAACACTTGAACATACTGCCAGCATTATGTGGAATGCTATTCAGCTTGGCAATGTAAATGTACTGTCAGAATATGAAAGAGATCGATTATTAGCTTTGCGTAGTAATTTGGGTTTGCAGGAACGTGTAACTCCATGCGATTCAACTCCTATGTCTGTCAATAAAACATCTATCAATAACAAATAATCAATAATGTATTTCCAATTATGAAAATAAAAGCAATAATAACAGGGTCAACAGGAATGGTAGGGGAGGGTGTTATGCACGAATGCCTTATTCATCCCGATGTGGAATCTGTGTTGATAATTAACCGTAGAAGAAGCGATATTGAACATTCAAAATTGGAGGGGATTGTTCACGATAATTTTTTTGATTTTTCATCAATTGAAGAACACTTAGTTGGTTATAATGCTTGTTTCTTTTGCCTTGGAACAACATCAGTTGGAAAGAAAGAAGAAGTGTACACAAAAATAACTTTTGATATTACAAAGGCGTTAGCAGATATTCTTGTTAAACATAATCCTGAAATGACATTATGCTATATCTCTGGTGCAGGAACGGATAGTACGGAAAAGGGGAGAAGTATGTGGGCAAGAGTTAAAGGTCGAACAGAGAATTACATTTTAAATCTTGGTTTCAAACAGGCTTATGCATTTCGTCCAGCAATTATAATTCCTACTAAAGGACTAAAAAATACCTTGAGCTTTTATAAATATTTATTTCCGCTTTTACCACTGGTAAAATTAATTTTTCCAAAGCATATCTGTTCTTTAAAGGAAATTGGATTTGCAATGATAAACTCTGTAACCAAAGGATATGATAAAAATGTTTTAGAGGTTATGGATATAAAAAAGCTAGCGGGTGAGTAAGCACTCATTTCCGAATTGCTTGGCTTGAGTGGTCGCAAATTTTGCGTCCTTTACAATGTGAAACAAATTTTAAGAAAATTATTGGATCACAAAATTTTTAATGTACAACTATAAAGAGAATGGATTTTTTGCACAGGTAACGGGGAAAATGGAAGAGCTATGCGAACGAGAACTTATTGAACTTGGTGCAACCGAAACTAAGATTGCATATAAGGGAGTTTTTTTCAAATCGGATCTCTTAACTCTTTATAAAATTAATTATATATCACGGTTCCTATCAAGAGTTCTTGCGCCATTAATAACTTTTCCTTGTCGAAATACTGATGCACTTATTAATAGAGCAAAAAAAATCCACTGGGAAGATTTCTGTTCTCTTGAAAAAACATTTGCAATAAGCGGATCCGTTTCCTACAGCAGAATAAGCAATTCATTGTATGCATCTCAATGTTTAAAGGATGGAATAGCAGATTATTTCAGAGATAAATATGGCAAACGCCCCAATGTTGATGTTACAAATCCTGATGTGCGCATCAATCTTCATATCGAAAAAGATATGGCAGTAATAAGCCTCGATACATCCGGTGAATCGCTGCATAAAAGAGGTTACAGGCTGCTGGCGGGTGAAGCACCCATGCAGGAGACTCTTGCTGCTGCTATAATACGGCTTAGCAAATGGGATGGAGAAAATACTCTGTGGGACCCGATGTGCGGCTCGGGAACAATTGTCTGCGAAGCATTAATGCATTACTGCAAAATACCTGCACAGAAACTCCGTAAAAAATTTGGATTTTTTAATATGCCTGAATTCAGCCCGGCTGAATGGAATAAATTAAAAGAAGAATATGACTGCAAAATCCGACCTTTGCAAAAAGGCATTATACGTGGAAGCGATAAATCACAAAAAGCAATAGAAATTGCAAAAGCCAATCTTTCTCATCTTCCCTATTCTGATTCTGTTGAGCTTTCATGTAAACCATTTCAGCATGTTAAAGAATTTGAGAATGGAACATTAATTACAAATCCTCCTTATGGGATAAGGCTTGGTGAACTTGAAGAGGCGAAGGCACTTTATAAAGAATTCGGCGACTTTCTTAAAACTAATTGTACAGGTACTTCAGCATTTATCTATACAGGCAACCCACAGTTGCGGAAATCTATTGGACTTAAAACTACGAGAAGAATTCATCTTGATAACGGCAAGTTGGAAGGAGTGCTTTTGCGAATTGATAGTTATAAAGGGAGTAAGAAGAAGAAATGGGAAGAATAATAACAAGAAAGACCATATTGGTTAAAGACCTTAATTTTTACTATATTTATTGAAATTTAATTTGTTCCTTATAAGGTATAGTTAGGAGTGTAAAAGAGATAAAAAGACAAATAGAAAATTAGATCTTTCTGAAAAGCTAATTCTTGTTGAGGATATCTGTGATTCAATAGCACGAAGTAACTCTGTATTGCCGCTTTACGAATAGCAAAAAAACGAATTGGATAAAAGATATAAACAATAAAAAAACCGGAAGCGAGTTTTTCATGAATGGAACGAAGTTCATGAAAAATTAGGGAAAAAAACATTCTATTCTGTTTACACAATATATAGATTGTAAATAAAATCTATGACATCAGCCGACATTAATATTAAAAATCCGAACTTAACACTTGAACTTTTTGAAAAAATTATAGCGGGCGATCATACTGCTTTTGAAATGTTATTTAAAATTTACAGTCAAAAATTAATTTACTTTTCACAAGGATATGTTCGGGATAAACAAACTGCAGAAAATATTGTACAGGATGTGTTCTTAAGGGTTTGGCAAACTAAAGAAAATCTCGATCCCGTGAAGAATATACAATCATATTTATTCATGGCGGTAAAAAATGAATCACTAAAACAGTTGCGGCATTTGCAGGTTGAAAAAAAACATCAAGAAAATGTTTCTGTTCTATCGGTTGTAGAACTAACTCCAGATGAAAAAATTGATCAAAATGAATTGAGAGAAGAAATAAACAAAGCTATAAACTATTTACCTGATAAATGCCGTGAGATTTTTACTATGAGTCGCTTCGATCAACTAAAATATTCTGAAATTGCAGACATCTTGGGGATATCAATAAAGACAGTTGAAACGCAAATGGGTAGAGCGTTAAAAAAGCTGAGAGAACAGCTTGGACATTTAACTTCGATAATTTTATTCACAGTAAACTTATTAAGATAGCAAAATGAAAATGATAATTATTATTAAACAATTAATATTGATTGTAAGGGTTTTATCTCTTAGAGGGATATTATTGATGTAGCAAAGAATTCTATTTAAACTGAATTGATAAAATGGATAACAATATTGATTATGAAATATTAGCAAAATTCTTAACCGGAGAGTATTCGGAAGAAGACAGAAAAAATGTGACAAGCTGGCTTGAAGAAAACCCGGATAACCGGGAAATATTTGATTCAGTGAAAAAACTTTGGATTACTGCAAAAGAAGAATTTGAACCATCTGATATTAATAGACTTTGGGCTGGACTTGCACAAAAAGCCGGAATACCTCTTCAGGTAGGGGATCAAAATGTTTATGAATCTCAGTTTGATGAGAATAATTGGTTCATAAAATTTTGGCACTCTAGCAACAAGATATTGCGTTATGCTGCAGCTATTATTCTTATTAGTTTGATATCGTACTCTGTTTATTTGATCCTAAAACCTAGAGAGACAACTCTTAATGCAGAATATAATTTTTTATCTGTTGATGCCGGGCAGCAGTCTTCCATAACATTAAGCGATGGAACTGTAATAATTCTCGATTCCGGAAGCAAACTTTATTATCCCGAAAAATTTTCAGCATCAACCAGGAAAGTAAGACTTTACGGTGAAGCCTATTTTGAAGTAACATCCAACATAGAAAAACCATTTGAAGTAGAAGCCGATAATGCCTTAATCACGGTCTTGGGAACAAAGTTTAACGTCAAAACTTGGAATGAAAACAATATTGTTCAGGTTAACGTGATTCAAGGTAAAGTATCATTATCGGAAAAGGGGAGATCGTTAAAGCACGTTATACTTGAGAAAGGTTTTGGTTCCGAACTTCTTTCGGACGGGACAATTACAATCCCTCATTCCATTGATATTGAAATAACTCTACTCTGGTTGAAAGGTGAAATGTATTTAGATAATATATCGGTTAGAGAAGTAATTGCTCAGATCGAAAGATGGTATGATGTTAAAATTATACTAAAGGACAAAACGGTTGCAAATGAAAGAATAACCATTCATATTGATAAAAGATCCCTCGAAAAAAATCTGCAATTACTGACTCAACTAATCGATTCACGGTATGAAATATCCGGTAGTGAAATTTTCATTCAGCCGTCCGGCAAATAAATATTTCCTTTAGTATACTTACTTTTCATAAAAGCCACTATTTCTTTCCTCTCTCATCTTTCTCATAAAAAATTTATTCTAAGTGTGTAAGGGTAATCATCCTTTAAGGGGTATCAATATAAACCGCAAAAAATTTTTTAGGAGATCAAATGAAAAAATTATTCATAATATCCCTCGTACTCATAATGGTAAATAATGTTTTAGCTCAAGACGCAATAAAAGAAATTTCTAATTCTAAGCTGAGGGAGAACAGCATAGATCTGAGAATTTCATATGTCAATCATAGCGGTTCTGTCGTACAGGTTAAATCGATTCCGCTATTGATTAATGTTGAAACCGGTGGTATATCTGGTAAAATTATTTACAACTATTATCCCAATTATGATTACTCCTTCTTTTTCAGTATCGGAGGTATGTCTCCCAAAGTAAGTGTTGATAATATTTCTGAACATACCAGCACAATCGGCTCAATAATGATGGGCATGAAATACTTTCCATTTAAATCAATTCAAGATAATACCTTTAGACCATATCTAAGCCTTGGAATGCAAATGCTGATCGGGACGGAGTCTAATGTTGAAATATTGAATATTGAATCACACACAGAATCCGCAATGGGAGTTTATGGAGCAATTGGTACCGAATTATTAATCAGCAGCAGGATTAAATTTTTTACCGAAATGGGATATAATCTTGTAACGGATTTTACTGTTGAAATAGGAAACAAGAAAAATTATAGCGGGTTTGAATTCGCTTTGGGTTTAGGATTCATGTTTTAATCAACTATATGTACTAAACAAAAAATGAAGATAAGGCGATTGGGTGGAACCGGAAGAAATGATTGTTCTCCAAATTGGTATAGAAATTATTAATGCACGCAAATAATTTGTGTAATTAACAATGTTATTGATTAATTTTCATTAGTCGTAAGAGGAAATATGAAAATCAACTTTCATCTATGTCTTGTAACCATTGCCATAATGATGCAATATTTTTCAGTTGTTTCTCTTGCTCAGGAAAAACAGCAGGACATTCCAAAAGAATTTCAAAAAATTATTTCAGTTCAACTTGAGAACGTTACATTTGAATATATGCTGAATTTTATATCTGAAAAAGCGAAAATTAAACTCAACTACAATCGAGATCGCATCCCGCTTGATAAGATCATTTCTGTAATTATGGTAAACAAAACCGTCGAAGAAGTTTTGGGTTACGTCCTTGATTTAACAGGAACAGAATTTCGAATTATCTCGGGTGAACAAATATTAATTATACCTGCTGAAAACGATAAAAACATAAAAGGAAAAATAAGAGGACGAGTAATAGATAAAGAAACTCAGAGACCGCTTATTGGTGCTAACGTATTAATTGAAAACTACAACATAGGTGCTGCAACCGATATTAACGGAGAATATGAAATTGACAATCTGCCTGTAGGCAGCTTTACATTAAAGTTCAGCTATGTTGGATATGCAACCATTTACGAACCCGACATAATTATCAGATCCGCCCGCATTACATTTGTAAATGCAGAACTAGATGAAAGTGCAATCGAAGGAAGCCAGGTTATTGTAAAAGATAATTACTTTACAGATATTGAAATCGAGCAGACGAGCACTTCAAAGTTTTCCAATGAAGAAATCCGGCGTGCAGCTACAATCGGGGGTGACATTAGCCGGATAATTAATGGTTTGCCAAGTCTTTCTAATGATAACGATGTGAACAATATAATTGCCCGTGGAGGCAGCCCAATTGAAAATGGGTTTTACCTTGATAATATAGAAATACCGAACATTAACCATCTTCCTATTCCGGGTTCAACTGGTGGATTATTTTCAATTTTAAATCTCGACTTTGTAAAAAACATTGATGTGTACACTGGGGGATTTGGTGCTGCATACGGTGATAAGCTTTCATCCATACTTGATATTAAATATAGGGAGGGAAACCGATCGGAAAATGATTATCAATTGGATCTTAACATTGCAGGTGTATCTGCCCAGGCAGAAGGTCCACTTACAAACGGATCGGGTTCATGGCTGGTTTCTGCCAGACATAGTTTTACAGACCTGATAATTAAATTATTTGATCTCAAAGATGATCCCTTATCGTTCAATGAATTCCAGACAAAAGTCGTATACGATTTAACTCCCAATCATCAAATTAGTTTTTTGGATATACTTTCTTACGATAAATATGAAGTTTCCAAAGGAGTAGCGCTAATTGATTACAGTGATTATTACGGTAAATTTAATATTACACAAAATACAGCTGGGATTAATTGGAAATATCTGTGGAATAAAAACGGGTATTCGAATACCTCACTTTCGCACATGATATTGAAAAACCGAATACCGTTTTATACAACAACTACAGATTCATTAAGGACTAGGCTGGCAACAACTGAAAACGAATTCCGTCTGAGAAATATTAATTTTTATAATTTTACTCCGCAATTCAGATTACAATTTGGAATCGAGGCAAAACTACTTTCCGGCAAGTATGATAATTATTTTGAAGAACATTATAACCGGATTGAAACACTAATCCCGGAAACAATTATTAATAAGCACATCGTCACACCAAAGTTTGGTGGTTTTGCAACTCTTGAATGGATCCCTTCTCCAGGGTTAAAATTTAGCCCCGGTGCCAGAATAGATTACTACGGCTTCAATAACAACGTGCACTTATCACCAAGATTTTCATTTTCATATCAAATAGGAAAGCAGTCGGTATTTACCGGTTCAGCCGGAGTATTTTATCAGAATTTGCCAATGTACTTTTTATCGAATAACGATCAATTCAAAAATCTTAAAGATCCCGTTTGTTATCATTTTGTACTCGGCTATAATTTTCTTTTTGCTGAGGATCTGAAACTCTCTGTTGAGATTTATGACAAAGAATACAAACAGGTACCAATCGATCCAGATCAGCAGTACCTATACGTACTCGATGAAGCGATGCTCGGCGTTGATTTTACAAATCACAATAACCTTGTAATGGAAGGAATTGCAAACTCAACGGGTATTGAAATGATGTTGCAAAAAAAATTATCGGACAAACTTTACGGCATTATAAGCGGGACATACTACAGAAGTAAATATAGAGATCTGCAGGGGATTTGGTATAACAGGACAGTTGATTTCCAGTATCTTGCGACAATAGAAGGAGGTTATAAATTTGACGAATACTGGGAAGTTAGTCTACGGTTCAATTATGCCGGCGGTGCACCCTACACAACATTTAATTTCACAGAATCAGTACAGCACGAGAATGGAATATATGATATCGGAAGTTTACAAGCGCAGCGTTTACCCGATTATAAAAACTTCAGCTTTAGAATTGACAGGAGATTTTACTTTTCCGGTGCAAATTTGATTGTCTACTTATATATGTGGAACGTATTTGATAGAAGAAATCCTTCACACTACGGTTGGTCTGCCGGTAGTGATATTCCGGTAACATATAAACAATTCAACAGAATAACTGCTTTCGGGATTGAGTTTGAGTTTTGAAATCCCAAATCTTGATACTAATATATTGTTCATAATAAAATTGAATGATGCTTATCATAAAGTTTAATTACCATTTTAAGCAATTATTTTTATTTCTTACTATTGTTAAAACCCTAAGTTGTATTATTGTCATTGTCGGAAAATTCATTTATATGGAAATTTTTAAATCTTTTCGGAATGATTGCATAAATTCTGAAATTGATTTCTAAGAAAGCTCACCTTTCTTCCTCTCCAATTCCTCCCATCTCTCATAAAGCTTCTTTACTTTCTCCTTTGCTTCTTCAAGCTGAAGATTAAGTTCATTTGTCTGCTCTGTATATTTCAAATAAAAATCGGGAGCGGTAAATATCTTTTCAATCCTTTCTACTTCTGATTCGGCAGCAATTATTTTTTCTTCAATCTGTTCAAGCTCCAGGGCATCTTTGTAGCTCAGCCTTTTTGCTTTAGGTTTAATTCGAGTATCTTCCTTTTTTTCCTTCGGCTTTAATTCTTCATCCTGCTGTACGCGCCGCTTTCTTTTTTCGATGTAATAGTCATAATCACCTTCACTGTAGTAAATTTCATTATTTCCTTCTAATGCTAGTATTCCGGTGCAGATCCTATTCAAAAAATATCTATCATGACTAACAACCATCACACATCCTTCAAAAGATATCAAAGCTTCTTCAAGTATTCTTAAAGTCGGTAGATCAAGATCATTTGTCGGCTCATCAAGCATTAGAAAATTCCCGCCTTTAGATAATATTTTTGCGAGTGTAAGCCTGCTTCTTTCGCCGCCGGAAAGCTTTCCTACTTGTGTATTTATCCTTTCATCTGCGAAAAGAAACCGTCTTAAGTAAGTCCACACGTTCAGCTGCAACCTGCCGAATTTAATTAATTCATTCCCTT
>CAYUVK010000044.1:4627-11339 GCA_964448105.1 uncultured Ignavibacteriaceae bacterium | reverse complement strand
TTTGTCGGTTCATCAAGAATCAATAAATCCGGTTTGGAAATTAAAGCACGGCAAAGAGCAACTCTCCTTTTTTCACCACCTGATAAACTTGAAATATCTCTACTGGGATCAGGTACATTTAAAGATTGGGCAAGAATATTTATTCTCTTTTCAAGATTCCATGAATCCATCCGTAAAATTGTTACTTCAAGATGATGTTTTTTAGGCGAATCAAAAGGTGTTTGTTCGTATTCGTGAATTAAATTCAATTCAACAACAGCTCCGAAAATAATATTTTTATATACATTTTTAGTTTCATCCAAAGTGAATTCTTGTGAAAGAAAGCCTGTTACAAGATTTTTCTTTCTCGCAACTTCTCCCGAATCCGGAAGGATTAAACCCGAAATGATCTTTAAAAAAGTAGATTTCCCGGCTCCGTTCCTTCCCACTAGTCCTATTCGATCTCCTTCATGAACACTTAATGATGCTTTATCAAGAATAATTTGTTCGCCGAAATGAACATCCAATTCCAGCGCAGTTAAAATAACCGGTGTAACATTTTCTGCCATAGTCTAATATCTTTGCAAATAATTGAAGAGCAAATATACGCTTGTAAAAATTAAAGTCTCACCAAATCAATATGGGGCGCAAGAAATATGTATTTGAGTTCTTGTATAAATAGCTTATCTTAATCAACGTGATTTTTAAAAGTCTGCCTTCAATTATTACCTTTCTGATTGCAATTTTTAATAAATCTTAATTTTACAAACTGCTGTTTTAAATTTATCAGTTTAACTATAATGGCAAATTTTTAATACAGCAATAATATAGAAAGATATATGTCATTCGAAAATCTAAATCTCATTAAACCAATACAAACAGCATTGGCAAGCGAAGGTTATACAGTTCCGACACCTATTCAGCAACAGGCAATCCCTGTAATACTGGATAGAAAAGATCTACTTGGCTCTGCTCAAACCGGCACCGGTAAAACTGCCGCATTCGCTATTCCTATTTTACAAATTCTAAGTGAAGAGAGAGAACCCGGCAGGCCAAAAAAAAGAAATATAAAAGCATTAATTGTTGCGCCTACAAGAGAACTTGCTGTTCAGGTCTGTGAAAGCTTTAGTATATATGGAAAACATACAGGCTTAAAAAATACTGTGGTGTATGGCGGAGTTTCACAGTATGCACAAACTGAAAAACTAAGAAAAGGTGTGGATATTCTCATTGCCACACCGGGTAGACTACTGGATCTTGTAAATCAAAATTATATTAACCTTTCTCATATTAAGATGCTCGTTCTGGATGAAGCTGATAGGATGCTTGATATGGGTTTTATTCATGATGTAAAAAAAATTATTGCCATGCTGCCTGAAAAAAGACAAACCCTCTTTTTTTCGGCAACTATGCCGGCTGAAATTGTAAAGCTTTCAAGGTCAATATTAACTGACCCTGTTAAAATTGAAATTACTCCGCAAACAAAAACAATTGCAGCAATTAAGCAGGCAGTTTATTTTGTTTCGAGACCGGATAAAAAAAATCTGCTGAAGCATATTATTAATAATGAAAATGTTTCATCTGCACTTGTATTTACCAGGACAAAGCGGGGTGCGGATTCAGTTACAAAATTTTTAAATGATGCTAAAATCCATGCAGATGCAATACACGGAAATAAATCACAAAATGCACGGCAGAAAGCTTTGAATAATTTTAAGCTGCAGCGTACAAGAGTTCTTGTTGCAACCGATATTGCTGCAAGAGGAATAGATATAGAAAAATTATCTCATGTATTTAATTTTGATATCCCCGATTTTTCTGAAACATATATTCATAGGATTGGTCGTACCGGGAGAGCCGGGCTGGGTGGAACAGCGCTTTCTTTCTGTGATGCTGAAGAGAAATATTATTTAAAAGAAATAAACGAACTGATAAAAACGCCGATTCCTATTATAGATGATCATCCTTTTAAATTAAATGAGATAGATAATTATAGTCTTGAAATTCCGATAAAGAAATTAAGAACTTCAAAAAAGCACGGATCATTCCATTACCCAAAAGGTTCTAAAAAGAGATGGATAAGTAAACCAAAAAAAGTATAAACAGAAAAGGTTATATAGATGGATGGTACAAAACGACAGGATATTAAGGCAGGCGATTTAGTTAAAATAGTGTTAAAGGAAGATCAGAGATCGGGCAGACTTACAGAAGGATATGTAAAGGAGATTCTCACGAAATTCCCTGAGCATTACCATGGTATAAAAGTCCGTCTTGAAACGGGTGAAATAGGACGTGTAAAAGAAATCTTTAAAGATTTACTTTAAAAAAATCTACTCTTGACAAGTTTTAATATGTATACGAATGAGTCCTGATAAGTAGGGATAAAAGGGAGATTACTATAAAAATTCCGCCGTAAAAATGATAATGGTAAATCTGTTTATAAACGGCGAATCATCAATATCACAATTTCAAATTGATGACCTGTGAAATTCACAGGCTGCAAGAATAAATATTGTTATATACTTGCCGGATTCATAAGGTTGCTAATTTCAGTTCTTTCTTTTACTTTTGGTGCCGTGCGGTGGTGAAGCAAGTTTAATTCCTGAAAGCACATTTTTGTATATTATATTACCATTTATTTCAATTTAAGTTTTAACTTAAAATTACTATTAATGCAAAAATTTATCATTATCTATTGAGCATGGAAGTATTTCCGGTTTGTTGGGGAAAAACAGCGTCAGCATATAAACATTTTTATAAAATTATAGAACCTTTTTCTCTAATGGAGATAGTATGAAGATCAAAGTACGTTATTTTTTGCTGCCTTCTGTGATTATGTGTGCTGTACCGTATCTTTCTTTTGCACAGACACCCGAAGTACCCGATTGGGCCCTGCCGGCATCCGCAACGCATACACAGGTATCTCCTCCGGCTGATTTTCACAGGCCTGATAGAACGTTGTATAAACCGATTGGTATATTCGAGGGCCAGTCTGATATAGGTGCTGCGCTGGTTCCCGGCAGCTCCAGTTACGACTCTACCTCGAAGCAGTACACTATTATCTCCGCTGGTTATAATGTGTGGTATGTACGAGATGAATTCCGTTATCTCTGGAAGAAAATGTCGGGCGATGTTTCACTAGCGGCTGACATCAGCTACCCGGATTCGCTGGGCTTCAGCGACCGCAAAGCAGTACTCGTCATTCGTCAAAACCTCGATGACGATTCCAAAGAAGCTATTGTTGCTCTGCATGGTGCCGGTATGATTCATCTGGCATGGCGTCCCGGAAAGGGTCAGCGCATCAAGGATATGGAGTATCGCATCGGCAGCCGCGGCGGTCTTCCGGGCGGAAAGTCACCGGACGATCTTGTTACCGCCCATGCCAAACGTTTTGGTATCGAAAAACGAGGCGATTCCTTTGCACTTTTTGTCAGTATGGATGGTGAACCGATGCACCAGTTTGGCGCTCCTATCCAATTGCATATCGATGAGCCGTTCTATGCCGGCATTGGCTTTTGTTCACATTTACCGGCTACACTCGATACCGCTAAACTCTCCAATGTCGTTCTTGTGAATTCTGCTGGTGAGATTCACTAATAGTTAAGGAAATAAAACAAATAATTTCTGTATTGTCTGTTTAATTATGCTGCTGATATAAGCTGACAAATTTATTACCTGGATTAGATCATATCTATTCAGTTTGCAGGCTTTTGTCATACTGCTCTTTAAATTTTTTAATTGCCAAATAAATTGATTCCGCAATTTTTTGCTGCCCGCGTGTACTACTTAAAAATTTTGCATCTTGCCGGTTGGATAAGAAGCCTGTTTCAATTAAAACACTAGGCATAGCAGCACCAACCAGCACATAAAACCCGGCTTGTTTTACACCCCTTGAATCTATATTCAGATCCTTGCTGAATTGTTTATTCAAGATATCGGAAAATTTTTCAGAATATTTCATATAAGCAGAATGCGCCATACTAACAAGAATAAAATTTTCGTCGGTTAGCTTTTCATACCGCTGGGGGTTGTCTTCATACTGAATAACACTGTTTTCTCTTTCTGCAATATCGATGGCTTCCTTTGTTCTGCCCGGTCTTAAGAGATAAACCTCGAACCCGTTTGCACCGGTTGGTTTACGGGGCGTTGAGTTACAGTGGATCGAAATAAATAATTTGCCGTTTACTTCATTAGCTATTTTACCTCTTTTATATAATTCAACAAATTTATCGGTTTTTCTTGTATAGACAACTTTTACATCTTTTATATTTTTTTCAATTAATTTACCCAGTTTTAATGCTATACCGAGATTAACATTCTTTTCTTTTACTCCGTTAACACCTATTGCACCTGCATCTTTCCCTCCATGTCCCGGGTCAATTACAATCACATTAAAATCCCATTTTTCCTTATATTTCTCTTTATCACCGTTTCTAACAAAAATTTTATTATGCAGGGTAATTAATACATCATTAGAGCCCGATGCGGAAATAACCTCACTTGTTGTAAACTCCTTACTGAGTTTAAACTTTAGCTCGGTATCAGGTCCCACATTTTTTGCAGTAAGATTTTTAATTAATCCTTCACTATAAATATCATTAAACTTTGAAACATCGGCGTGAACATTTTTTAAGGAAATTGTTAAGATATCGTTTTTAAATGAACTTGAATATGCAGAAATTTTCTTGTTCGATTTTATTCTAACTAAAGTCCCGTTTGCTTTTTGATCTAGCTCAACATCATAAATAGCCGCTGCGGCTGGAGACGGCGTTACAATAGGAGCGGTCTTTTCATCTTTAATAACCAGTCTACCAGGTTTTTCATAGACAAGTTCTTTTTTATATGCTGATTGTAAAATATCTAAAGAGTAAACTAAGGGGATATAAATATTATCGTTAAAAGAATAAGTTGATGTCGGCAGCTGATAAATGTCTTTCTGTTTATAATCATTTGAAGCAAGAACTATAAACGGATCTTTTGAAGTAATGAGCATTTTTTTATCGGCAAAAGTCAGTTCAATTTTTCCCAGTTGTTGATCATACTTATAATCTATATTTAAGACTTCTGCAAAATGGTTTACAGAAAAATAAACCGTACCTTGCCTTATATAAACAGGAATCGAGAAGGTGCCTCTGCTTGTAACAATTTCTAAATTATCCGATGACCTGTTAAAAACCGCAGCAGTAAAAAATAAAAAGAATATGTAGAAAATTTTTATTTTCATCAAAAATAATTTACAAATTATATTTCTTTTTTTAACCAACGAAAGGAATCATAAATCCACTTTTGTCCTTATACGAGGAAAATTCTTTAATATGTTTGGCTAACAATTTCTCTTCAAGAATTGCCCTCATAATTACAAAAGGAATCTGTATGATCGCTATAGGAATGACAATAAAACTTAAAGTTGCAATTCCCCCCCCCAGATCCATTAATATTTGAGATAGATATTGCGGATGACGTATAAATTTGAACGGCCCGGACGTAATAAGCTTGTGATTTTTTAAAATAACAATTTCCTGTGAATAGCTTTCCCCCAAAGTTCGATAAGCCCAAATTTGAAGCCATGAAAAAATCAGGTAAAAAATTAGTCCAATTAAACGAAGAGTCATATTATCATTTGTATAAGAAAAAGTTCCAACCTGGAAAATTCCTGAAATCAATCCAACCAAAGTTAAAGTTGCAAGAAGCAAAGGAAATTTTTGAAGATAGGTTTTCGGTTTTTCTTTTGATGCTCCAATTGTAGATTTTAACCCTTTTTTCGCACCTGTAAGATTGGCTCCGAATGTAGCGACAAGATTTAGCCCTGCAATAATATTAATAGGATCCATAAAATATTTAGTCTACTTTCTGATTATGCTTAGTCATTATAGCTTTCCATTCTTCCATTGAAAGCTGTTCGGATTCATCTATAAGCATAATCGGGATGTCATCTTCAATTCTGTATCGCCGCCTTGTATTTTTATCGGTAGAAACCAAAGTGTTTTCATCAAGTACAAGATCTGCTTTTGTTTCCGGGCAGCAGAGGATATCGAGTAATTCTTTACTAATCATTTTTTCCTTTTAAATTTTAACAATAAAATTATCAAACAAAAGTAGTGAAAATTATATAAAAATATTTGATTTTACTGCCTAATTATTCTCACTTTATATTTATAAGTTCTTTATACCTAAAGCAATCTGTTATATGGTCGTTAACCATTCCCACAGCCTGCATAAAAGCATAGCATATAGTTGAACCGACAAATTTAAATCCTCTCTTCCTTAAATCTTTGCTCATTAAATCCGATTCCGGGGTTTTTGCCGGAACATCTTTAAGACTTTTCCATTTATTGATTTTCGGCTTACCATTTACAAATTGCCAGATATATTTATCAAAACTGCCGAATTCCTTTTGAACTTCTAAAAATGATTTTGCATTTTGAATTGCAGCATATATTTTCAATTTATTTCTTATAATTCCACTATTATTCAATAGTTTTTCAACTTTTTTATCTGAATACCCGGATATTTTTGCCGGTTCAAAATTATTAAATGCTTTCCTGTAATTTTCTCTTTTTCTCAAAATGGTAATCCAGCTAAGCCCGGCTTGTGCTCCTTCCAGAATTAAAAATTCAAAAAGTAGCTTGTCGTCATGAACGGGAATTCCCCATTCCTTATCGTGATAATCAACATATAATGAATCTGAAGTGGTCCAATTGCATCTTATTTTCATATATTAAAAAATATTAAT
>CAYUVK010000044.1:0-4527 GCA_964448105.1 uncultured Ignavibacteriaceae bacterium | reverse complement strand
ATGAATCTGAAGTGGTCCAATTGCATCTTATTTTCATATATTAAAAAATATTAATCTTTTGAGGTATTGACTTATAAGAATTTATATAATAGATTAATCCCATAATAAGTTAAGTAATATAATTGCAGAAAATAATACTATCTCTTTTTCCTTACTATATGGGATTATCAACAACCTTCCGGTTTAGTATTCAAAATTAAAATTTGTTTTTTATTTTAACTAAATTATTTATTAAATATTATAAGGTATAATTTATGAAAAATTCTACTCTCTTTAAGCTGTTGTTTCTATTATTGTTTACCATTTCAATTCATGCACAAATTCCTAACAATAGTTTCGAAAATTGGGCAAATGGAGATCCTGTGGGATGGTCTACACTTGATTTTCTGGGTGATAATGTAGCTCAATCTTCCGATAGTCATTCAGGTTCATCAGCAGCAAAATTGCAAATATTAAATTTTAGTGGTACGGCTATTCCTCCGTTATTAACTGCCAATAACATAAGCGTAACAGAAAATTACGGCAGCTTAACTGGATACTATAAATTTGCTCCGGTAGACGGTAATGAAGTAATAACTGTGGCAGTTGGTATGTATCATGGAACTAGTGTAGTCGGCGGTGGTGGCGTGGATATAAAAGAGGCTGTTTCTTCTTATACGCAGTTTATTGTCCCTATTGAGTATATATCTGGAACAACTGCTGACACTGCTTATATACAATTTACTGTGGCAGATACTTCTGAAAATAGTGCAGGTATTGGCTCTTATGCTTTAATAGATGATCTTAGCTTCGGTGGTGCAGTTGGTGTTAATGATAGAAACTATAATATTGCCTTAAATAATTTTGAGCTGGAACAAAATTATCCGAATCCATTTAACCCATCAACAAATATATCATATAAAATCAATAAAGCCGGTAATGTAAGTTTAAAGGTTTATAACATATTGGGATTGGAAGTTGCTACACTAGTCGATGAATTTAAACCGGCGGGGAATTATACAGTAAAATTTAATGCTGCTAATTTCTCAAGCGGTGTTTATTTTTACAAATTAACAGCCGGGACTTATTCTGAAATTAAAAAGATGACTTTGCTAAAATAATTATGATTCACAAGGCTGATCCTATATATTATAAGATCAGCTTTAAGATAAAATAACCAAAAAACCACTTATCATTTCTGAATTATTAGTAAGATTCTATATAATATATTCTGTATCTATAATATCGTCAAGAAAATTAAGATAATTCATGAAAAGCAAATTAATTATTTTTAAATATTCATTTCTTTTACTTTTCCTTTCAACTAAACTGAACGCCCAAATTCTAAATGGGGATTTTGAAGCATGGACGAGTAATATGAATCCAGATAATTTGATTAGCAATCCTGATAATTGGATTAGCAATAATGCCTATGTTTATACTGTAATAACTAAATCTACTGATAAACATTCAGGACAGTATGCTGTTAAAGGAGAAGTAGTAAACTTCGATAGCAGCTCTGTACCACCAATGCTTTATGGCGGTACAAAAGGCGAAGGTTTCAGTGTTAGTCAAAGATATGCATTTTTAAATGGATATTATAAATTTTCTTCTGTAGGCAGCGATGTTTTTACTGCATCATTAGTCATGTATAATGATAATAGTCCGATCGCTGCAAAAGATACAATATTAGCTCCTTCATCGGAATATGCTCAATTTAGTATTCCAATAGAATATTTTAATTCAGATACTCCGAATAAATTTACTATACAATTTAAAATACAGGATCCAACTGATACTATTCCTGCAAACGTCGGTTCATATTTTTTGTTGGATGATGTTCAATTAACCGGTGATGCCGCTACCGGTGTAAAAGATATTGCTTCAATTCCTGAAAGATTTCAGGTTTATCAGAATTACCCTAATCCCTTTAATCCTTCAACAACAATTAGATATTCGATTCCAAAAGCAAATAATGTAATGGTGAATATATATGACATTAATGGTAGTTTAGTAAATGCTCTGGTTAATCAAAGACAGAATGCAGGAACTTATGAAGTTAAATGGGATGGAAAAAATAGTTCAGGTACTGCTGTTGTAAGTGGTGTTTACCTGTATAGAGTAAATGCTGGGAATTACAGCAAAGTATCAAAAATGATTTTATTGAAATAGTAATACAGTAATTAACTTTTTTATTATTATGATTGAAGAATTTCTAGTTAAACAAGGAACAGATATTAATTTATCCGAATTCGATACATCTTACACCGGGGACTTTAAATCTAAAGATGAAGCAAAGGAATTGCTTAAAAAAAATATAAAAAAGATGCAGAAACTCCAGGCAAAGTTATATGCAGAAAATAAATATTCGGTTCTGATTATTTTTCAAGCAATGGACGCTGCAGGTAAGGATGGAACAATAAAACATGTGATGAGCGGTTTGAATCCGCAGGGTACAGAGGTATTTAGTTTTAAGCAGCCATCGCCCGAAGAGCTTGATCATGGATTTTTATGGAGAATAAATAAAGCTCTACCTGAAAGAGGACGAATAGGAATTTTTAACCGCTCGCATTATGAAGAAGTGCTTGTTGTAAGGGTCCATAATTTTTTGAAAAATCAAAAAATCCCTGAGGAACTAATAACAAACAATATCTGGAAGAACCGGTATAAGGAAATAAATGATTTCGAAAAATATCTGTATGAAAACGGTACAATCATTTTGAAATTTTTTCTTCATGTTTCAAAAGAAGAACAAAAGAATAGGTTTTTAAAAAGAATTGAAAAGAAATCAAAAAACTGGAAATTTTCTGCTGCCGATATAGAGGAAAGAAAATACTGGAATGATTATATGAAATGTTATGAAGAAGCAATTTCATTTACCAGTAAAAATCATTCACCATGGTATATTATCCCTGCAGATAAAAAATGGTTTATGCGTTTGGCTGTTTCATCTATAATTGTAGAATCACTTGAACAATTAAATCTCTCATTTCCTAAATTAACCGAAGATCAAACGAATAAATTGCAGGAATATAAAATTAAGCTGGCTAAGGAGTAGTATGTAAAATATTTTTGACGAAATAATTTTTGAAACAGGGGACCTATAATTACGGATTTAAGTATTAGTTAACGTAACGGACTACCCGAAGTTTAACTAGCAGACAATATTTCAAAGAACAATGTTTGGATTTAGAAGATAATAATTTTACTAAAATCTTACCAATACTTTACTATTTAAAATATTTATTATATATTACCTAATAAATTAAGGTAAATATAAGAAATATATTAGTAAAATGAAAGACAACAAAACAAAAGAAAAATTTATTTTACTTAGGGGTGAAGGTTTGTCATTTGATAAAATTGCCAAAAGAATAAACGTATCCAAACCAACTTTAATTGAATGGCAGAAAGAATTCAGCAATGAAATTAAAGAAATACAAGAGACAAGGTTTAATGAAATCCTGGAAAAATATAATATGATTAAAGAGAAAAGGATAGAAAGAATAACCAAGGAACTTGATCTGGCCTGGAGGGCTTATGAAAAAATTGATTATAAGGATATGAATAAAAGAGAATTATTAATGATGATAATAAGATTAGATAAAAGATTAAAAGATGAGATAGAGCCCCTGGAAAAGTATGAAACGGAAAACGATGATATTGATCAGGATTATAATGTAGTAATACATAGAAAAATAATAGGGGAGGAAGGAGAATCCATAGAAAAATAAAATATTTCCTGACTTGTCCAAATTAGTGCGACAAGAGTTCTATCTAAAGTTATTTTGAAATTTGAAAATCAGAATTATTATCCATTGCACATTCATTTGTATTTTCAAATGTTCTTTTCTTGGCGCAAGAAAAGAACCAACCTACCTCCAGTAGGTAAAAAGAAACATGCACCTACCTTCATCTTAACGATTTCGGTAGGTAAACTGAAAAAGAAATTCTGAAATTATACTTTATATAGGAAATTCTATCTTATCATGTAAAGAAAAATAACTCAGTCGCTCCGCTCCTTCAAACAGATTTTTCTTTTTGTGTTAACTTTACATTAGGGAAAAAATATCTTTCAGTATAATTTCCTGGCGAATTTCTTTTTAGGTGCAGATTTTCAGCTATGTTGTTACATTTTATATTCTATCACTTTATTCTTTTTAAGAAATACTAATTGGTGCAATTTAATTACTGTTTAATTATAGGGGGTAAGCGCTTTAGTGCGACAAATTATTGTTTTTTTGACTTTCCTGTTTACCCAATTAGAAGAACTTTCTTTATAGAGATATACTCATAAAAGTATTCTAATAACTGCTTTCGTAAACTTTTATCAGGAAGACAGTTCTCATGTTTATATGTTCCCCAAATTAAGTGCGGCCATATTTTTGTATAATAGTGAACTGACATATTAGTCTTTTTTTTATTATTAGTTATTTAAATATAATGAAACGGTTAAAACCGTTCAGGCTGGTTATAGTTTTTTCTATTTAAAAGGGCTGTCCAAAAAGTACCTTTGTCATTTCGACCGAAGGGAGAAATCTTTCGTTT
>CAYUVK010000043.1:0-38135 GCA_964448105.1 uncultured Ignavibacteriaceae bacterium | reverse complement strand
CAAAATTATTGGTAGTAACTCATAAAGGAAAGCGAGACCTTTATTAATTTACCGATGCAATCATCCAAATAATCCAGCATTTATTTATTTGAACAGCAATCAATCTCTAAATAAAACTCGATTTACTATTTGAACTTATCTCTTCCCTTTTTATTGGAATAACATTTCCTTATATTTGCAATCTTAAAATTGTGAATTTAATCAAAAAACATCAATTATAAAACAATATGATAAACCTAAAAACTCTAAATCCTGACCAAAAAAAGGCAGTTGAATATGATAACGGACCATCAATGATAGTTGCAGGCGCCGGTTCCGGAAAAACAAAGGTTCTTACTTATAAAGTAGCTTATTTAATCGATAAAGGATATAAACCGGATAGTATTTTGGCACTAACATTTACAAATAAAGCTGCCAACGAAATGAAAGACAGGATCCGGGAGCTTGTCGGCAGTAAAGCAGATTCCATCTGGATGGGAACTTTTCATTCTATTTTTGCAAAAATCTTAAGAATTGAATCAAAAAATATTAACTATAAGAGTAATTTTTCTATTTATGATGCCGAAGATTCCAAATCTTTAGTAACCAATATTATTAGTGACTTCGACCTAAATATTGAATCTCTAACACCAAATTCGGTAAAGCATAAAATAAGTTACTTAAAAAATCATATGATTATGCCTTCTGAATATAGAAAAAATCATGTTCATTCTGCCATAGAAGAAAAAATTGCGGATGTTTTTGACGAATATCAACGAAGGCTTATTGAAAATAATTCAATGGATTTTGAAGATTTACTACTTAAACCAATTGAGCTTTTCAATAAAAATCAAAAAATTCATCAAAAATATAAAAAGAAATTTGCTTACATACTGGTAGATGAATTTCAGGATACAAACAAAGCCCAGTATGAATTACTTAAACTTTTAGTTACCAGGGATCAAAAAATTTGTGTTGTTGGCGATGATGCCCAGAGCATATACAGTTGGCGGGGAGCCAACCTTGGTAATATGCTCGATTTCCAGAAAGATTATCCGAAACATAAGATATTTAAATTAGAACAGAATTACCGTTCTACAAAAAATATTCTAGCTGCTGCCGACTCCGTTATAAAAAATAACAAAGAACAAATAATCAAAACACTCTGGACTGAAAATAATGATGGTGATTTGTTAGTCCTTCTAAAGTGTTCCGATGAGAAAGATGAAGCATACCAAATAGCAAAATATATTAAGCATGAAATTTCTAAAAGGAAATTATCATTAAAAGATTTTGCAATACTTTATAGAACTAATGCACAATCAAGAGCACTTGAGGATATTTTTAGAAGAGAAAAAATTCCTTATAGAATTATCGGGGGGATAGAGTTCTATAAAAGAAAAGAGGTTAAAGATATTATAGCTTATTTGCGTATAATTGCTAATCAAAGTGATGAAGAAAGCTTATTAAGGATAATGAATTTTCCTCAGAGAGGTATAGGAAGTACGACCATAAAAAGAATGATATTATTTTCAAAGAAACATGATATTTCTCTGTTCGATACTATGTCCAGGGTTTTTGAAGTAATTGAAATCAAAGAAAGAATTCAAAAAAATGTAAAAGGTTTCAAAGTTCTTCTAGATAAATATATTGGTCTTAAAGATAAGTTATCGGTTAGTGAGCTTACCCGTGCCTTGGTAGATGAACTTGGTGTTTTAAGAATATTCAAAGAGGAAAATACCCCTGAATCTATTGCCAGAATGGAAAATATAAATGAGCTTTTATCGGCGTTGAGCGAATTCTCAAATGCAAATAAAGAAGCTAAACTTGAACAATATCTTGAAGATGTATCTCTTGTTTCGGATATTGATATGTATGAGGAAGAAGCAAATGCAGTTACTCTTTTAACTGTTCACAGTGCAAAAGGATTGGAATTCCCGATAGTTTTTATTTCAGGTTGTGAAGAAGATATATTTCCTCTTTCAAATCGGTTTAGCGCGGAAGCTACACTTGAAGAAGAAAGGAGACTTTTTTATGTAGCAGTGACAAGAGCTAAGCAAAAAGTTTATATTTCTCATGCACGTTCACGGTACCGTTTTGGTGAAGTTGCTTATCAAAGCCGATCCCGGTTTATTGATGAACTAAAGCCTGAGCTATTTAAGGAAGTGAACGGCGGTATTGGAAGAAAAGCAAACAGGAAATCTAAAAAAGAGATGTATTATGAATATTTTGAAAGTGTAGATTACGAAGATTTTGACCAGGAAAATAAATCGGTTAAACCCGGGAGCAGGGTTATGCATGAAAAATTTGGTTTAGGTAAAGTTACCCAGGTTTCGGGTGTAGGTGATATGCAGAAAGCTACAGTTGTTTTTGAAGGAAACAACGTTAAGCAATTAATGCTGAAATTTGCTAAATTAAAAATTCTATAATTAATTATTTTTTATAAAATATAAAACAACTGAAAAAGTTAGGAGTTGAATAGATGTCGATAGCGCCAAAAAGGTTAGCAATACTTGTGGCTGGTGGTCCGGCGCCGGGTATAAATAGTGTTATTGGTGCGGCTACAATTCGTGCAATAGTAGAAGGTATTGAAGTTATTGGTATTAAAGACGGATTTAAATGGATCATGGAAGGGGATATTTCTCACATAAAAGAGCTTACTATTCATAATGTCAGCCGTATTCATTTTAGTGGTGGTTCTTATGTTGGAATTTCCAGAAGCAATCCTACAAAAGATAAAAAGCATTTGGAAAATTCCGTTACTTCTCTTTTAAGATTAAATGTTGATAAATTAATTACTATTGGTGGTGACGATACTGCTTTTAGTGCTTTAAAAGTAGACGAAATGGCTGCCGGTAGGATAAAAGTCGTTCACGTACCTAAGACAATAGATAATGATTTAGACTTGCCTCATGGTATTCCAACATTCGGTTTTCAAACAGCAAGACATATAGGAGTTGAAGTTGTTAAAAACTTGATGGTCGATGCTCAAACAACTTCAAGATGGTATTTTATTATATCAATGGGACGAAAAGCAGGACATCTTGCTTTGGGTATCGGGAAAGCTGCAGGTGCTACATTAACATTAATTCCGGAAGAATTCCCAGGAAGAACCATTAAGCTTTCTCATATAGTTGATATTTTAGTCGGTGCAATTATAAAAAGAATGAGTTATGGAAGAACTGACGGAGTTGCTGTTTTAGCGGAAGGTTTAGTTGAACATCTTGATCCTAAGGAAATGGAATCTCTTATAAATATTGAAAGAGATGCACATGATAACATTAGGTTAGCAGAAATTAATTTTGGAGAGATTTTAAAGTACAGGGTACAGGAAAGACTTAAAGAATATAATTTAAAAACAACGATCGTAGCTAAAAATATTGGTTATGAGTTACGATGTGCGGATCCTATTCCATTTGATATGGAATATACCAGGGATTTAGGTTTCGCAGCTTCACAATTTATGCTTAATGGCGGAAGCGGTGCCATGGTTTCGATTCAAGGCGGGCACTTCGTACCAATTTATTTCAAAGATATATTGGATCCTAGTACTGGTAGAACTAGAGTTCGAATGGTCGACCCTGCTTCTGAATCTTTTTATATTGCCAGGAGATATATGTTAAGATTGAACCAGTCTGATTTTGAGGATCCTCATGAACTAGCAAAATATGCTGCTACTTGCGGTATATCGCTGGAAGAATTCAGAGAAAAATTCTTTTATTTAATCGAGGATGATCTTCTTTATAAAAATCTAAAAGAAGGTAAAATTAAATTAGAAGGTACTGAATCAAATACAGCTTATATATCTAAAAAACCGGCTTCAAGTGAAGATAATAACGACAATGGCGGGGAACTAATTCCCAGGATTTAAAATTACTTTGAATGAGGAGTTTAATCTCTAACTCCTCATTTATTAATTTTCCTTTCGGATTTGAAAACCCTGTAAAAACAAAATACAGTTAGAGAAATAATTGATGCCCATGCAATCGACATAAAAATTATCCCCCCGATGTTTAATCCCATTTCAACTCCATAATCGATTAATAACTAATATTAAAATTTTATTTTTGTTAGTCAATAGTAAAATAAGAATTTATTAAAGTTGAACAAAATAAATATTTAACATGATTGTTTTTATATTTTATTTTTTAATTTAACTCAAATAAATTCTCATTTCCCTAAAAAAAATGTTTTTAATAATTTTAAAAGTATTATTTTATAATAATCAAAAATAGTTTTATTAATTGATCCTTCCATTAATTATTTAGGGAGATATCGTGAATCAATTAAAAACCTTACCCGTAATTTTTATTATTTTTTATTTAATCGGATGCGGATCAAGTAACACAGTTGAGATTACTAAATTTGCACCTCAAGGAAATGTTGAAAGATTAACAACTTTTACAATTGAATTTTCAAAAGATCTTGCCCCTGCCGATATTCAAAATAAATGGCTGACCGATGAGTATGTGACTTTTGAGCCTAAAATAGAAGGCAAATTTAAATGGGTAGATGCAAAAACTCTTTTATTTTCTCCGGATTATCCCCTGGAACCGATTCAATCGTATACTGCTAAAGTAACAGATAAGGTTTTATTTAATTCAAAATATTCCCCCGATTTCGGAACATATAAATTTCAAACTCCGGATTTTGATGCAGCTAAAGCAGATTTTTTCTGGACACAAATTCCCAACCAGTCTTATAAGATAAGTGTTCAATCAAATTTATATTTCAATTATGCTGTAGATCCCGGGGTAATTAGAGATTACTTGGAAGTATATAAAGATGACGAGCCTGTTGCTGATTTCAAAATAGTTTCAGAAACTCCTTCAGATGTAATCGTTATAAATTTCGGTGAGATTAGCCAGACAGATAAAAAGCAGGATTTAAAAATTGTAATTAAGAAAGGGCTTCAATCGGTTTTAGGTAAAAAACCTTTACAGGATGAAAGAACTTTTAATCAAAATCTTCCTCCAATTACGAAGTTAGCTATTACTTCCGTATCATCAGGCTTTGACGGCTCGACAGGATGGATAAATGTTTCAACCACTCAAACAGTTGATGATAAAAAGCTAGCAGATTATGTTTCTTTAAATCCTAAAAGAGAATTAAAATTTTATTCGAATGAAAATCAGTTTAGGATCGAAACCGATTTAAGCGGGTTAAATACTGCAGATTTATTAATAAAGAAAGGACTTCCCGGACTTTACGGTGGTGAACTGGAATTTGATTATAGCCAAACCGTTTCATTTGTAGATATAAATCCCTCCATAAATTTTGCAGATAAATCCGGCATGTATTTAATGATGACAGGGAATAAAAATCTGGAAGTTAATGCAGTAAATTTAACTTCAATTGAAATTGAAGTTTCCCAGATATTTAAGAATAACCTTCTCCATTTTTTAAATAGATCAGGATACAGAAATTATTCTTATGATGATGATTATTATTACTGGAATAGCAGCTATTATGCAGGGGAAGACGGCAAATCAATTTACAATAAAAAAATCGATTTAAAGGATAAAAAGAATTGGCTGCAAAAATTTACCGTTAATGTTGATAGTGTATTACATCAGAAATATAAAGGTATATACCTTGTAAATGTAAGAGATGAAGATAAAAGATGGATATGTGATTCTAAATTTTTTGCAGTCTCGGATCTTGGAATAATCAGCAAAGTCAGCGGGAATCAAATAATTGTTTTTGTTAATTCCATCAGCAAAGCTGAACCTGTGGAAGATGTTGAAATAAGTGTCATATCTACTAATAACCAGACTCTACTCTCGGGGAAAACAAACGACCAAGGGGTTATTAAATTTACTGATATAAAAAAGAATATAGAAGGATTTACTCCCAGGTTAATTACTGCAGAAAAGGATGATGATTTTAACTTTATCGATTTGAATAGAAGTGAAATTGAAACTTCGCGTTTCGATGTTGGAGGTGTTTATCAGTATACTCCCGATTATAATACTTTCATTTATTCGGATAGAAATTTATATCGTACCGGTGATAGAGTAAATTTATCGGCTATAATTAGAAATGACAAAATTAAGGTTGTAAATGAACTTCCGATTATTGTAAAAATTATTACTCCGACCGGCAAGATATTTCAGGAGTTCAAGAAAACTTTAAACCCCCAGGGTTCGTTTGAACTTTCATTTGATTTACCCGGTTATGTTCAAACCGGGGAATATGTTGCAGAAGTATATTCGGGTCCGAAGCAATTGTTGGGTTCATACCGTTTTAGTGTTGAAGATTTTGTGCCGGACAAAATAAGAGTGAATTTAAGCAGTGATGATAAATTTAAATACCCGGGGGAAACAGTAAATGTTAAAGTTGAATCGGAATTTTTATTCGGAGCAAAAGCTGCCGGTTTAAAATATCAAGCTGAAGTACAGCTAATTCATATCCCATATAAGAGTAAAAAATATCAATCATTTGATTTTACAAATTCATCCGTTAAAAATTCACAGGTGCAGAGTCTTTTTGTTGACAGTGTACTGGATCAAAATGGTAGATCGGAATTTCAATATAAAATTCCACAGGATCTCAGATCAGGTGGAATAATAAAGGGAACTGCTTATGTTTCTGTTTTTGATGTAACGGAACGAACCGTAAATAGAAATATTAGTTTTAACATCTTTCCTAAAAAATATTTTGTTGGAATTAAGGCTCCGGGTTATTATTTCGCAACAAATGAAAATCAGACTTTTCAACTAATGGCTGTTGATGAAAATGATAAACCTATAAATAATTTTGATGCTGTTGCAAAACTTATTAGATATGAATGGCAGACAGTTCTCAAGAAAGACCGTTCGAATCGTTTTTATTATACTTCCGAGAAAAAAGAAATACAGGAATGGGAAAAAGATTTTGTTATTTCCGATTCTCCAAAAGATTTTCAGTTTTCATTAGTAAGGTCGGGTGAATATGAATTGAGAATTTATAAAAAAGGAAGTGATGATTACCAGAAAAAATCTTTTTATGCTTACGGGTGGGGAGGAACTACTGCTTCATCTTTTGATGTGGATAAAGAGGGCAGGGTTGAAATAGTATTTGATAAAAAAGTCTACAAACCCGGAGATAAAGCAAAGATATTATTTACCACACCTTTTGCGGGTAAAATGTTGGTTACACTGGAAAGGAATAATGTATACTTCTATAAATTTATAAATGTCGAAAATCGATCAACTGAAATGGAAGTTGAATTATCTGACGACTATATGCCTAATGTTTATGTAACAGCAACATTATTTAAAAAGCATTCAATGGAAAGCAGTACCCCGTTTTTAATTGGTCACGGTTTCGCTTCGGTAAAAGTAGAAAAAAGTGAAAATCACTTGCCCGTTGAAATAAAAGCTCCCTCGAAAATAAAACCTCTTACTAAGCAGGAAATTATAATTAAAACTCTGCCTGAAAAAGAAATATATGTAACTCTTGCAGCAGTCGATGAGGGGATACTTCAAATAAAAGATTTTCAGACACCTGATCCATACAAATATATGTATGGCAAGAGACCATTAAGTGTTTCCAGTTATGATTTGTATAAGCTTTTATTGCCTGAAATTGTCTCCATTAGTTCATCACCTGGCGGCGGTTACATGGAAGAATCTAAGCAATTGCAGAAAAGATCAAACCCGGTCAAATCGGAAAGATTTCATCTTCTTTCTTTATGGAGCGGAATAAAGAAAACAAATAGTGACGGAGTTGTTAAAGTTGATTTAAATATTCCGCAATTTAATGGTGATGTAAGACTAATGGCATTGGCATATTCCGGTTCAAGATTCGGCAGTGCAGAAGAACATATGAAAGTTGCCGATGATATAATCATCGAACCGCAGGTACCAAGATTTTTAGCTACGAATGACTCTTTAATAACTACAGTAACTGTTATTAATACAACTTCATCTAAAGGAAACGTAAATGTAAATTTAAAAACCGAAGGTCCTGTTAAAATCAGTTCATCATCAAGTAAATCGGTTACTGTTGATGCAAATTCTACTGGGCATGTTTCATTTGCAATAAAAACCGGTTATGAAATAGGAACAGGTAAAATTATTTTTGAAACATCGGGAATAGCAAAAGTAAAAGAGGAAATTGAAATAGGAGTTCGTCCAATTTCACCTTTGGTTGTTGAAAGCGGCAGCGGTATAATAAAACCAAATCAGCAAGTCAAGTTTGATATGTCGAAAGATTATTTACCATCGACTCAAAGTACAACTTTAACAATTAGTAAGTTCCCGGCAATTAGATTTGCCAAGCAGTTGAAGTATCTTGTTGGTTATCCGTATGGGTGTATTGAACAGACAGTTTCCAAATTATTCCCTCAATTATATTTTGAAGATCTTGCAAAGCTTGTTTCACCTGATTTATATAGAACAAATAACCCGGAATACTATGTTAAAGAGGGGATTAGAAAAATAGAATCAATGCAGTTATACGATGGTTCGATCGCATTCTGGCAGGGTGGAACTTATACAAATTGGTGGGGGAGTGTTTATGCTGCTCACTTTTTAATTGAAGCTAAAAAAGCGGGTTACAATCCTTCGGAAACCGTTATCAATAAATTATTAAATTATATTGCAAAAAGAGCAAAAGAAAACAGTACATATGATTATTATACATATTATCAGAACAGAAGGACTGTACAAAAAATAGCAAATAAAGAAATTTTATATTCGCTTTATGTCCTTGCTCTTGCTGATAAAGGTGACATTTCAACTATGAACTATTATAAAGCCAGACCACATCTTCTATCAACCGATACAAAATATTTGCTAGCCGGGGCTTATGCTCTTACAAATAACTGGAATACATATTATGAGATAATACCTTCGTCTTATGTACCTGAAAATACAGACAGAATGAGCGGTGGAAATTTTGATTCTGAAATAAGAGCAAATGCAATAATGCTTAATGTATTGCTTGAAGTTCAGCCAAATAGCGGCCAGATTCCTTATATGATAAAACATTTGACACAAGAAGCTGATCAAATGTATTCGACACAGGAAAGATCTTTTGCTTTCCTTGCACTTGGAAAAGCAGCAAATAGAACTGCAAATACAGATATGAAAATTGATATAAATGCTGGAGGGAAAAGAATAAGTACTTATAATAATAATGATTTGACCTTAACATCAAGTGACTTGAACAAACGTGATATAGTATTAACATCTTCCGGTAAAGGTGAAGTATATTATTTCTGGAATACTGAAGGAATAAAAACTTCCCAGAATATTAAAGAAGAAGATTCTTTTATGAAGGTACGAAGAAGCTATTATGATTATAGAAGCGGCTACCCGGTTATGAATGATAATTTTAAGCAGGGACAATTAATTGTTTGTAAAATAACACTTGAAGGTATGTCTCGCTCAGCAGAAAATATTGTAATAACAGATTTGCTCCCTGCCGGTTTTGAAATCGAAAATCCAAGGTTATCCGCTTCAACGGAATTACAATGGAAATCCAAGAGTCCAATAAACGTTCAATATATGGATATAAGGGATGATCGCCTTTTATTATTTACTAATCTTGATAGAAATACTAAAAGAGAATTTTATTACATGTTGCGGGTAGTAAGTAATGGGAAATATCAATTACCTGTAATCGGCGCCGAAGCTATGTACGATCCGGAATTTCATTCTTATAACGGTGCGGGTGTTATACAAATAAAAGAAAATTAATTAAAATAACTTAAGAAAATATTTTTGTTAAAAAAGATTTTTGTGTTATCTCTGTGCCTTATCTAATAACTCTGTGGTAAATAACTTTAGTTGTTAGAAAGCCTTAATTTTTATTTTCAATCAATATAGCTTTGGGTTATTCTCTTTGCGTATAAGAAGATAAAAACCTAATTTAAATATTATAATTAAAGATTTTATTCATGAATTTGCAGGAGACAAATTAATGGATGAAATGGTTGCATACTGCGGTTTATCATGTCGAACCTGTCCTATCTATTTAGCTTCCAGGGAAAACGATGAAAAGAAGAAAAATGAATTAATAACAGGTATAATATATGAATGTAAAGAACGCTATGGAATTGAATATAATATTGAGGATATTAATGATTGTGATGGCTGTAAATCCATAAACGGCAGAATATTTTCAGGTTGTTCCGGGTGTAAAGTAAGAATTTGTGCAATAGAAAAAGAAATTGAAAACTGTGTATATTGTGAAGATTACATTTGTGATAAACTGAATGAATTATTTAAAGTTGCTCCTGAAGCAAAAAAATGTTTGGATATCATTCATAAAAATCTTGGTTTTTCTTAAGATTTGTGATAAAATAGATGGATAATTTATTAGGCCCAATGGAAAAATTTAATTTTTTAATTGGTAGCTGGCATTTGAAATATAGAGTCCCTAAAAGCATATTTAGCAATGAAGATGAAGGAGAAGGTACCGGTGAATTCAAAAAAATATTAAATGATAAATATGTTGTTCTAAATTATTCAGCCAAACTCAAATTATCTGCAAACTCTGCAAAAGGAATTTTTACCTGGGATAAAAAATCAAATTTATATAGATACTGGTGGTTTGAAGATTCCGGAAATTTTTTATCTGCAACTTGTGATTTTGTAAACGATGAAACTCTTTGTCTAAATTGGCACGACAGCTTACTGTTTCAGACTTTTAAAAAAGAATCCGATAACAAAGTCATTCTTAAAATGAAATATCCATTAAATGAAAATATGCATGATTTAATACTGGAAGTTATTTTAACCCGGAAAAAGTAATAATTTTCATCCAAAATATTTGTAACCGAACTTGAAATTTTGCTTTAAACCTCATTTGCCAGTTAAATAATCTTAGTTTATTAGTTTGTGGTTATTTACACCCTGTCAACCTACAAAATCTAATAAGTAAGTTGAAAATTAATGTTAATGAAAAGAAAAAAATTATTCGGTTAGAGAAAACGGAAAATTAATCGAATCTTAATAATTGCAAAAACAAAAAGCCTGCATAAAAAATAATTAGATATTTAAATTGTATTCAATTTTAAATTAATAATTACAAGAATGGGATTATTTTTTGGATAATTACTTTAATATAATTTCTATTGTTTCAACAAATTCAAATCTGGCATAATAAATCCAAAACCATAAAAATCGCAACTCACTTTCACTAATTACCGCTTATTTTTTCCTGAAGCCGTTTACTTCAAATTGCAAAATTAAAATTTTAATTTTTCGAGAATATAAGTGAATCTATAATGATTATTTGATTTAGAATAGTAGTCTATTTATCTAAAATAGGAGTTAATTATTGGTAAAAACAATATTCAATTATAATATTTTCAGATCTACTATTGAACTTCGTGTAAAATTATAAATTGAACTTATGAATTATCTAAAGATATATAGAATCATTTTAAGTAGATTTTCGTTAAATAGCTAAGTTGAATAATCGGTGCATACATTGGCAAAGGTTCCCTCCTTAACGCCAATAAATAGAAAGGGCAGCAAATTAGTTGCCTTTTTTTATTCTTTCATATTTGCTCAAGAAAATATGTAACCCTGTTTAAATTTAGAAAATAATTCATCATTATTACTATATTAGACAAACCAAATCAGTAATATATTTTGTAACTTCTGTTACTTCTTTGAAGCTCTATTTATGTTCCTTTAACTGATATTAAAGAAAGATTCTCGAAATTACTTTAGTTTTAAACCATTTGAGATTATTTTTTGTCAAATCTAAGAATTAATTCTTCTTTTAACAGAAATAGCAATTTAGGAAAAATCATATTGAACAAATTTACTGTTGTAATTCTTGCTTTTATAATATTTCCATGTTTAGTTTATAGCCAACAGCAATTAAGAAAAGGCTCAGGGATAATTTCCGGGAAAGTTTTTGACGCTGATTCAAAGACACCTGTCGAATATGCTAATATTGTTGTTTATAATCCTCAAGATAGTTCTCAGGTAACAGGCGGTATAACTAATAAAGATGGGGAATTTTCCATAGCAGGGATTCCGAACGGAAATTTTTATGTTGATGTTCAATTTATTGGCTTTGAAAAGAAGCGGATTAAAAATATTTCAATTCAACCTTCAAAAAGGAATGTTGATTTAGGAGATATTTATATAAAGACAACAGCAGTAAACTTACAAAATGTAGTTGTTGAGGGAGAACGGAACCCTGTTTCGTTTCAAATAGATAGAAAAGTAATTGATGTTAGTAAAATGCCGACATCTATTTCTGGAAATGCAGCCGATGTCCTCGAAAACGTTCCTTCTGTTACGGTAGATATTGATGGAAATGTAAGTCTTAGGGGAAGCAGCAATTTTACGGTTTTAATTGATGGGCGCCCATCTGTTATGGATGCTCAGGATGCATTGCAGCAAATTCCGGCAAGTTCAATTGAATCTATAGAAATAATTACAAATCCATCTGCCAAATATGATCCGGAAGGAAGTGCCGGTATAATTAATATTAAACTAAAAAAAGAAAAGAATTTAGGTTTAAGCGGTATTGCAAATGCTAATGCCGGTGCAAACGATAAATATGGCGGTGATTTTCTATTTGAATATAAAACCTCCGGATACAATTACAATTTCGGTATCGATTATAACAGGAGATTTTCTCCCGGTACTGGCCTGGATCAAAAACAATTTGAAGTTGGAGATAATACATCATTTCTTAATTCAAAAGGAAACAGGGAACGGGGCAGAATTTCTTTTGGGATGAAAGGTGGAATCGGTTTTAACTTTAGTGATAATGATTTGTTAACCCTGGGTGCAAGGTTTGGAACAAGAGAACACCAGAATAACCAGGCTTCCAATTATATTCAATGGTCGGATTTAGAGCCGCAAAAAATATACTATTTAAATTCTAATAACAGCAGCAGGAGCGGTTCTTATTTTGCATTTAATACAAATTATACAAGGAAGTTTAATCAGGATGGTCACGAGCTGGCAAGTGAATTTTTTGTAAGCCATAATAGCTCCGATGAATCCAGCATTTCTTCAAGCACCCAAGGTAATATTCAAACTGACGGTAAAAAGACAACAGAAACCGGTCCTAGTACGCATATCAGGGGGAAGATTGATTATACTTTGCCCTTGAGTGAGAATTCGAAGTTTGAAGCCGGAACACAAGGAGAAACAGAACTGGAAAACGATTCGAACGGACTATATGATTTTGATTCATTATCTAATACTTATAACTTCCAATCACTTTATAGTCATTCTATTAAATCGACAATTAGTAATCTTGCAATATATTCTATTTATTCCAATGAATGGAACAATTTAAGTTATCAAGCCGGTTTACGAACAGAGTTAACACATAGGACAATAGAACTCACAGATAATAACCAGAAGTATCCAATAAATAGATGGGACTTTTTTCCGTCTATTCATTCTTCATATAAATTTAGTACAATTACTCAATTAATGGCGAGCTATACAAGAAGAATTAATAGGCCACGGGGTTGGAATCTTGAACCTTTCTTAACATGGTGGGATCCTAATAATGTACGAAAGGGGAATCCGGATCTTCAACCTGAATTTATTGATTCTTATGAATTCGGATTTCAAACAATTTTAGGTGATATAACTTTTAATAATGATCTATATTATCGTATTAATCATAATCGAATTGATTGGGTACGGTCTGCTTATGCTGAAAATGTTACTCTTAACACTTTTGCAAATGTTGGTACCGATTATTCTCTGGGAAGTGAGTTTATGATAACCTTTAATCCATTAAAACTTTGGAACATAAATTTAATGGGTAATATCTATGATTACCGGATAAAAGGAGTTATAAATAATATACCGTATGAAAGAAAAAGTTTTAACTGGAATATTAGGTTTAATAATGCCGTTAATATTTCAAAAACAACTCAATTTCAATTGAATGTAAGATACAACAGTCCATCGGTTTCATCACAGGGAAGATATGAAGGATTTTTTAGAACCGATGCTGCTGTTAAACAGTATCTATTTGATAAATCAATATCTTTAACACTTCAAGCCAGGGATTTATTTAAAACAGGAAAAAGGGAATTTACGTCACAAGGTGCTGATTTCTATTCTTATACATATTACACAAGGGAAGCGCCAATGGTTATGCTCAATGTGCGGTTCAATTTTAACAATTTTAAAGAAAAGAAGCAGCAAAATATCGGCGAACCGGATAATGGCGGAGGACCTGAAGAAAGTTATTAAGTAACTAAAGTTCTGTCGATTTCAATAATTATACGGTTAATTGAATTGTCGAATGAGATTTTAATATTGTATTAAATTCTATCAGCTAAAAAACAACCATTAGTCAATTATTCTTTCCCAATAAGCACTTAAATTCTGGAACATTTTTTGTTTTGAAAACATTTTTGTGATTGAAACAAGAAATTTTTAAATAAATTATTTATGACACGAAATTAATTTGATTTTAAATTTTTATTGTTTCATTTTCATTTTAGTCGTAAAAATAGTATCGCAGTAATTATTTATCCTTTTATACTCAATTATATTTTACCGCGGTGTGTAATATATTTGTTAGAGATGATAAGGAATCGAAAAGTTAAAACGAATAAGGTGTGATGAACACACTGCGGTTATATTATTCGTTTTTTATGATAATTTAATAATTCATACCTGATAATTTACAATTTCCATTTGGCAAATAAGCTTCTTTTAACCCTTCGTATTTACCGTTTATCATCAATTATTTGACTGTAAAATATCTATTGTATAATTTTTTTATCAAAATTATATGTTACAATTAAGTGGAATTTAAACAAAGTACTTATATTACCGGTGCTTATTTTTTATTCCCCAAATAGAAGAGTTCTAAAATGAATGGAACATATACTAATACAGGGCAAAGATTCACAAGAATCCTTCATGATGATATCAAAAATATAAAGTTCCAGAAGGATGTTAAACGTGAATTTAAAGAATTAAGAAATTTCTACATAACCGAAGAGCAAAATAAACGTCTTGCAGGTATGAATTCTCTGCACAAGGGTTTTCATATAATTGTATGGATGATTAAAAGCTTGTTCCTCCATTTAACACCTATTAGGAGGATATTAACAACAATTGGACTTTTAATAATTCTATTCGGGAGCGGTATAGTAATAAATGATGGCAGTACACAGGTTAATAACACAGGTCTTGTGGGGGGCGCTATTATTTTTATTGTTTTAATGTTTGAGTTGAAAGACAAGCTTTTAGCCAAAGATGAACTGGAAGCAGGCAGAAAAGTGCAAAAGGCATTAATGCCGGAAATAAGCCCAAAAGTGGAAGGCTGGTCAATATGGTTATTTACTCGGCCTGCAAATGAAGTGGGGGGTGATTTGGTAGATTACTTAAAAATAAACGGCAGCAGAATCGGAATTGTTATTGCAGATGTGGCGGGCAAAGGATTACACGCAGCTCTCCTTATGGCTAAGCTTCAGGCAACTATAAGGGCATTAGCTGCAGATTACGAATCTCTCTCTGAACTATGTACTAAAATAAATTCAATATTTTTTCGTGACAGCCTATCAAATATTTTTGCATCGATGTTTTATTTTGAGATTAAACCCGAAGATTCAAAAATACGCTTTGTAAATGCCGGGCATTTCCCCCCTTTTCTAATAATCAAAAATGAAATAAAAGAACTTCCCAAAAACAACCCTGCCATAGGTTTGATGAATTATTTTTCTTATAACGAAGATATTGTTAATATGGAAAGCGGCGAAATATTGATTGCTTATTCCGATGGTGTTACTGAAGCACAGAACGAATATGGACAATTTTTTGAAAAAGAAAGATTTCTAAAAGTATTATCGAATATAAAAGATTATAAAATAGAAAATATTGGTGAAGCAATTGTAGATGCAGTTAATAGGTTTGTAGGGGATGCTCATGTAACTGATGATTTGTCCTTGATTATTATCAAAAAAGATTAATTAAAAATTAAAGATCGTTTCTAATAAAAATAATATAATATAATCTTTTATCCTTCATAATTTTGCAATCTCTTAATCATTTTAATATTTAACCGCTTATCATATTCTTATTTAAGTTGATACAATTTATTTTTTTATCAATAAATTCCCCGAGTATTTTTCATTAATTATTTAAGAAGTCATTTTTTCTTAAGTTCTATTAGATTCTTAACATTAAATTAATTTGAATTTATAACAGAATAGTTGGAATTTTAATATAGAAATTTAATTCTTCTAAATTGAAGGGGCTCTGTTGAATAAAATGTTTAGTAAAAAAATTATTATTTCAATTACTTTATTTATTCTATTTGTTATAAGTACGGCAAAAGCACAAACAGGGATTTTAAACGGGAAAGCCACAGATGCAGACAACGGCGAACCTTTAATAGGTGTTAATATTATAATTTTAGAACTTGAAAATACCGGTACTGCTACTGATGTTAATGGTTATTTTGAATTGAAGCTGCCTGTCGGAAGTTATTCTCTCAAAGCAAGTCTCATAGGATATACTACTTCAATAAAAACCGATGTCATAATTAAATCAGGTGTAAATAAAACTTTAAATGTACAATTATCTTCAACTGCTATTGAGCTTGAACAGGTAACTGTAAAAGGGGATTATTTTGATAAAGCAGTAACAGAAAATAATTTAAGTACACTAATTATTGGCTCCGAGGAAGTGAGACGTTCTCCCGGTTCCGACCAGGATTTCCAAAGAATTCTACAAGCAATGGCAGGAGTCTCATTTTCAACTGATCAAACAAATGAATTGCTTGTAAGAGGCGGCTCACCAAACGAAAACCTAACTGTATTTGATAATATGGAAATACATTCTACAAACCATTATCCGAATGAAATGAATTCCGGTGGCCCGATAAATATGATAAATGTTGATCTTATTGATGATATTCATTTTTCTACCGGCGGTTTTATTTCAAAATATGGAGACAAATTGTCCTCCGTTCTTGTAGTAAATACAAGAGAAGGTACTCGAATTAAAGATCTTGCAGCTAATTTAAATTTGTCAATGGCTGGTTATGGAGCCGTTTTAGAAGGAAAAATAAATGAAGGAAAAGGCTCATGGATTTTATCTGCCAGGAACAGTTTTTTGAGCCTCATTGCGGGAAGTGTTGGGCTGACATCTGTACCTTATTATTATGATTTACAATTTAAAGCTGTTTATGATCTTTCTCCAATTCACCGGTTGTCTCTTTCGGGAATTTATGGTAATGATAAAATCGATGTTGAGGGGGAAACAGATCATACAAATTTAAATTTGGCAAATTCAAAAGATTCGGTGGATATTGGAAATGTTTTTGTAAGACATCATCAATATGCTGTGGGATTATCATTAAAAAATTTATGGACTAATAATTTTTATACACTTACCACGCTTTATACAAATAGCTACTTTCGTAACATAGATGTGAAATTGGATTTTACAGAAAGACAGTATAATGGTTTGGGTGAAGTTGGCATTTCAAAAATTCTTGGCACAAGAAGTGTCTTTAGATCAAAAGGGAATGATGGAGTAACTGCATTAAAAAGTGAAGCGGTTTGGAATGTAAATAGCTGGAATGGAATAAATATCGGGGGTTCTATTAAAACAGGAAATTATCATGAAGACATTTTTGTTGATGCTGATACCGCAAGATATGATGTTAATGGGGATGGTATTTTTGATGCTCTTGTTTTGCAGCCGCAATCTGCTTTTACAGTTGATTATAAATTGTTTAATCAATTCAAATATTACGGTTTTATTAATGATAAAATAAGCTTATATGATGACAGATTAGTTATAAATGCCGGTTTTCGTTATGATTATTTTTCTTATAGCGATAAAGGGAATTTCAGCCCGCGGCTTTCTCTTTCTTACTATATTCAACCGAATATAACAAGCTTAAATTTTTCTTACGGTGAGTTCTATCAAAATTTATCATATCCGGAATATGGAGATAAATATAACACTGAAATAAATAGGTATCTTGAGAACTCTCATGCACGGCATTTTGTTTTTGGAATAGAACATATTCTTGCGGATGGTTTAAAATTAAATCTCGAAGGATATTATAAGCAGTATGATAATATCCCCGTCGATGAAACTTTTATTCATTATAACGACAGAACATTTAGGTCGGAACAAAAATTAAGTATAGGTAAACAAAAAACTTTCGGAATAGATTTATTAGTTCAACAAAAGCTGGTTAAAGATATTTACGGCACTTTATGTTTCTCAAGGATGTGGAGTAAGTTTGATGATCCTCGTATCGGGTATGAAGGAAAAACATTTCCTTCAGATTACGATTTCCCTTATGTTGTAACTGTTATTGCCGGTAAAAGATTTAAAGGCTTAAGAAATGAAATGAATAAACTACCGGTTTACTTGAGGATTCCAACTTATATTCTTCCTTTTTCAAATGATATGGAAATTAGTGTAAGATGGCGCTATGCGAGTGGTATGCCTTATACCCCAAGAATTTATACAACATATGAACAACACAGACAGGGTGCGGTGAAATGGACTAGTGGTACTTGGATTCCGTCCGATAATGTAAATAGTGCCCGGTATCCTGCTTATCATAGGCTTGATATAGCTTTTAGTAGCAGGTTTAATTTTAATAATTGGGCGATTTCTGTCTTTCTATCACTTCAGAATATTTACAATAGAAAGAACATTGCATTCTATCAGTATATTTCCGACGGTACAATTGAAAATGTTTACCAGTTTTCTTTTTTACCGGTGGCTGGAATAGAAGTTCTGTTTTGATTATTTAAATAATTATTAATGGGGACATTTTATGGAAAATAAAAATCGTGTTTGCCCGGTTGAGATAGCCGGTTCTCTAGACAGTAAAATAAGAAGCTGGCTGCAAAATCCTGTGAAGATATTAAAACCTTATGTCAAGGAAGGAATGACCGCTCTTGATATTGGCTGCGGACCAGGTTTTTTTACTCTTGCGATTGTGAAACTTATTGGTGAAAATGGAAAAGTTATAGCCGCTGATTTGCAGGACGGGATGCTTCTCAAATTAAAAAAAAAGATTAGTGGAACTGAGCTTGAGAATAGAATTAAACTCCACAGATGCGAACAGGATAAAATTGGGATTACGGAAAAAGTCGATTTTATTCTTGCTTTTTATATGGTCCATGAGGTTCCAAACCAGGATAACTTTTTGAAAGAATTGAAATCATTATTAAATTTAAATGGGCTACTCTTTATTGTAGAACCTAAATTATTTCATGTTTCTAAAAAAGCTTTTTGGGAGATGGTAAAAAAAACCGAGTCAATTGGATTAAAACCGGTTGAGTATCCCAGTCTTCCTTTTAGCTGGGCAGTTCTGTTGAAAAATTAATTTCTAAATATGGGGCAATTATTTTATGATTGAATTACCTGAAGCTGCTGTTTTGGCAGAGCAATTAAATAAAAAAGTTAAAGGGAGAAAAATAAAAAGGGTAGTTGCTGCCCAATCACCGCATAAGTTTGCTTGGTATCATGGTAATCCTCAAAAATACAATTCATTATTAAAGGGTAAAATAATTAACAATGCAGCAAGTGCCGGAGGTATTGTTGAAATAAGAGCTGATAATATAATTATTGCTTTGAGTGACGGTGCCGGATTAAGATATCATTATGATGATAAACAGCTTCCCCAAAAACATCAGCTGCTGCTTGAATTTGATAATTTTACTTTTTTAACTGCTTCAATTCAAATGTACGGCGGAATCCTATGCTTTAAGCAGGGGAAGTGTGAAAATAAATATTATTTAACTGCAAAAGAAAAACCATCACCAATTTCTAAAAAGTTCAATGAAAAATATTTTCATAATCTTTTATCTGATACAAATATGCAGAATAAGAGTGTAAAATTCTTATTAGCAACAGAGCAAAGAATCCCGGGATTAGGTAATGGTGTTTTACAGTATATTCTTTTTAATGCAAAAATTAATCCCAAAAGAAAAATAGATACCTTAACTGAAACAGAAAAAAAGGAACTTTATCATTCAATAAAAACTGTCTTAATTGATATGATTAATAGAGGCGGAAGAGATACGGAGAAAGATTTATTTGGTAATAATGGCGGTTATATTACAAAATTGAGTAAAAATACTGTAGGCCAGCCTTGCGTTTGTGGTTCATTAATAAAAAAAGAAAATTATATGGGCGGAAGTATTTATTATTGCAGTAAATGTCAAGAGCTGAAATAATTATAAGATCTATTATTTCTATATAATTTATTCTCTTTAATGTAAAAATAAAAAGGGAAATAATATGGTGGATTTTCCCGAATACATTTCTTTTACACTTACAAATTCGTGTAACCTTAGATGCAGGATGTGCGGGCAATGGAGCGAAGAAGGGTATATAGCTAAGCGAGTAAAAAATCCAGGGTCACAAATGAAATTGGATCAGTGGAAAAAGATTATTGATGAAATTGCCTTATACAATATCAAATTTATTTTGATACGGGGCGGTGAACCGTTCTTATTCCCCTGGATCATTAAGCTGCTGGAATACATTAACAGTAAAGGAATTTTTATATCCATTGATACCAATGGAACAATATTGAAAAAGTTTGCCGAAGATCTTGTTCGCATTGGAAATATGCATATTACTTTTTCTGTTGATGGCCCTGAAGAAATTCACGATAATGTACGTAAACTAAAAGGAGGTTTCAGAAAAATAAAAGAGAATATTGATTTCTTTAATGAAATAGAAAAAGATAACAAGAATAAAATAAGTAAAAGTATCTGTTTTACAATCAGCAAGTATAATTATAAAGAATTGGGTGAAATGCCTAATGTAGCTAGGTACATGTCCATACCTTCAATAAATATAGTGCCATATTACTATTTTCCACTGGGAATAGGTAAAAAATATGAGGAAGAGTTAAATGAGAATTTTAATTGTCATGCTTATTCATGGAAAGGATTCCACAACGAAACTTCCGGGGTCGATTTCAATATATTTTTAGAAGAATATAAAAAATACATCTCAAATCTTGGAGAGGTAGATAATTTCCTTTTTATGGATTTAAATGAAAATGATTATAGAAATTGGTTCAGCGATACTTCAACGCCGGTTGGTTCAACAACCTGCATGAACATTGAAAAATTAATTGATATTCAGCCGAACGGTGATGCGAATTTTTGTGTAGACTTTCCCGATTATTGTATTGGGAATGTAAAAGATTCAACAATTAAAGATTTATGGGATAGTCCAAAGGCTTCTCAATTTCGTAATTATAGGCGCAAAAAACCTTTGGCAGTTTGTCATCGCTGCGGGGCAAAATATATATCTGAAATTAAAGAATAATTATTTACAATAATTACTTTAATTATAAAGTAGGTTATGCATACACTCGAAACCATTAATCAAAAAACAAGACTTGCATATAATAAAGCTGCAGAAAAATATTATGAGATGTTTTTTGATGAACTGGATAAAAAAGAATTCGATAAAAATTTTCTTGATAATTTTTCAAAATATTTTAATACTAATTCGATAGTTTGTGATGCTGGCTGCGGTCCCTGCGGTCATGTTGCAGCTTATATAAGTAAGAAAGAAATTAAAGTAATTGGAATAGACATATCTGAAAAATGTATAGAGATCGCTAATAGATATCATCCCGGAATTCAATTTGAAATAGGAGATTTTTCTAATTTAAAGTTTAGAGATGGTTATTTTGACGGAATTATTTCATATTACTCTATAATTGATACTCCTAAAATATATGTAAAAATAATTCTGAAAGAGTTCAAACGTGTTTTAAAGGTTGGCGGTTATTTGTTGCTGGTTGTAAAAGAGGGCTTAACGGAAGGATTTCAGAATGAATTATTAGGAATAGAAACTGAAATTTACTTATCACTATTTACAAAAGATGAAATTGAAAAATATTTATTAGAAAGTGGTTTTGAAATAGTAAGACTTGAAGAAAGAACACCATATAAAGATGAAATTAATATCAGTAGGATATTTTCAATTAGTAAAAAATTTTCTTAGAGATTATTTAATTTATTCAAATTATTTATTTTATAATATTTACAAAAATCAAATAATATAAATACTCTCATTATAACCAGTTATTATCCTCTTCCAGTGGGATTTACTTATGTGGCTATTAAATAATTCTCTTGGATATAATAGCTCATCTTCAAGAGAGTTGATTCATTAAATTGATTGGCAAGTAATTGCACGCCGATTGGGAGACCTTCTGAACTTTTTGCTGCAGGTATATTTATCCCGGGTATACCTGCCAAATTTGCAGAGGTAGTATAAATATCACTTAAATACATTTGGAGAGGATCGCTGGATTTTTCACCGATTTTAAAAGCGGGTGTTGGTGCTGTGGGAGTTAATATTAAATCAACTTTTTTGAAAGCTTTATCAAAATCATTTTTAATTAATCTTCTTACTTTCTGAGCTTTCCTGTAATAAGCATCATAATATCCCGCAGATAAAACATAAGTTCCTAACATTATTCTTCTTTTAACTTCTTCGCCAAAGCCTTCCGATCTTGAAGACCTGTACATATCAATTATTGTTTTGCTGTCTTCTGATCTAAATCCATATCGTGCTCCATCATAACGAGCAAGGTTTGATGAGGCTTCTGCTGTAGTTAAAATATAATAGGTAGCAATTGTATAATCATTCAAAGGAAGTTCAATATTTATAATTTCAAAATTATCCTTCTTTAACTTATTTATTAATTCATCTATTGCATTTTTTATTTCGGGGGACAAACCTTCTGAAAAATATTCTTTTGCAATACCTATTTTTGGTTTAGTTCCATTTAAATACAATTCTTTGGAAAACTCCGGAACGGTAATATTATATGAAGTAGAATCATGTTCATCTATTCCTGAAATAACTTCTAGTATTGCGGCAATATCCTCAACATTATTTGCAAAAGGTCCGATGGAATCGAAAGAAGAAGCAAAAGCTGTAAGACCGTAACGTGAAACTCTCCCGTAAGTTGGTTTCAACCCGTAAACACCGCAAAAAGATGCCGGCTGTCTTATCGAACCTCCGGTATCTGTCCCAAGCGAAGCGTCACAAAGGTTTGCAGCCACAACGGCAGCTGAGCCGCCGCTTGAACCTCCGGGTACTCTTTCATTATCAACCGGATTTAAAACATTTCCAAATGCAGAGTTTTCGTTGGATGAGCCCATAGCAAATTCATCGCAATTAGTTTTTCCAATTATAATTGCATCTTCATCAATTAATTTTTGTACTGCGGTCGTTGTATATAATGCTTTGAAATCTTTTAAAATTTTTGAAGAGCATGTGGTGGGCTTATCTTTTATTGAAAGGACATCTTTTATGGCTACAACTAATCCTGCTAACTTTCCATGCTTATTTTGTTTTATCTTTTTCTCTATTTTTGCTGCCAGAACTTTTGCTTCATCTTCGAATACGAAGTTGAATGCATTTAGATGTTCATTCTCTTTAATTCTTTTGAGAAAAAAATCTACATTTTCAACTAATGAAATTTTATCCTGCTTTACCTTCTGGATTTTATCGGAAAAGTTAGAGTATGGAACCAAGGAGCGAACCTTCTTTTGAATTAAAAGATTTTTGTTTGAAGATATATTTAAACTTTTTTTGAACCGGAATTATTTATTTTATCATCCGGGACTTTTATTTCATTTTCTATATCTTTCAGACCCTTTTTAAATTCACGGATTCCTTTGCCAAAACCATGAGCTATTTCCGGAATTTTTTTTGCTCCGAAAAAGATTAATATTACCAATAGAATTATTAATAACTCACCGAATCCGATATTCTCAAACATTCTAATTCCTCATTAAGAAATTTTATTTGAATTTTCAGTTATCTGTTTGTTCTCAGTTTTATTTTCATTTTTTATTTCGTCTTCAACTTCCCTTAAGCCTTTTTTGAATTCACTTATCCCTTTACCAAGACCTTTTGCTAATTCGGGAATTTTTTTGGAACCAAATAGAACCAGCACAACAACCAAAATTATTAATAGTTCACCGAACCCAATATTCTCAAACATTTTACGCCTCTACTAAAAAAATCTTTTAAATAACAATTTTATTTTTCAGTTTTATCTTCTTTTTTATCACCGGATTTTATTTCATCTTCAACATCTTTTAATCCTTTTTTGAATTCACTCATACCTTTGCCAAGACCCTTTGCCAACTCGGGAATTTTCTTTGCTCCGAAAAGGATTAAAATAACCAGCAGGATAAGAATTATTTCACCGGCACCAAGGTTTCCAAACATTTTATCACCTTTAATTTAAAAATGAACTTGCTATGGAATTAAAAACTAAGGAACCATCTGTTTTCCCAAGAATTGGATCACAACTTCTTTCCGGATGGGGCATTAATCCTAAAACATTTTTCTCTTTGTTGATGATTCCCGCAATGTCCATAATAGATCCGTTAGGATTAAAATCATCATTACCATTTAATGATGTATATTTAAATACAATTTGATTATTATCTACAAGTTTCTTTAATGTATCTTCATCTGCAAAATAATTACCTTCACCATGAGCAACCGGAAACTTTAGTTTATCTTTGCTTCTAATGCCTCTCGTGAAGATTGTGTCTTTATTTTCTACTGAAAGATAAACATCTTTGCAAACAAATTGTAGAGATTTATTTTTCAACAAAACTCCTGGTAATAATCCTGCTTCCAGAAGTATTTGAAAACCATTACAAATTCCCATGACATAACCGCCTTTTTCGGCAAAATCAATAACGGATTTCATAATAGGAGAGAATCTTGCAATAGCACCCGTTCTAAGGTAATCTCCATATGAAAATCCCCCGGGTAAAATAATAACATCACTGTTTTCCAGGTTAGTATCCTTATGCCATAAAAAAACCACATCGAAACCTAATACTTTTTTTAATGAATAATAAGCATCATGATCACAATTTGATCCTGGGAACACTACAACTCCAAATTTTGGTTTCATTTTGCTTTTTTGCTCTGGCTTGCTAAAGGTGAGGCAGGTTCCAAAGTAAATTCATAATCTTCCATAATAGGGTTTGCGAGGAGTTTATGACAATATTCATTTACTTCATTTTCTGCAGAAGATTTATCATCGGTATCAACTAAAAATTCAATATATTTGCCGATTCTTGTTTCTTTTATATTTTTTAACCCGAGGTGTTCTGCTCCTTTTTCAACTGCTTTACCCTGGGGATCCAATATTGATGGTCTTCTTTTTACCAGTACTTTTGCTTTATACATGTCTAAAAATTTTATTAAAAATATATCTAAAAATACCAAATAGAATTATGAAAACAAAAATGTAAAATAATGCCTTCCCAGATGTGATAAAAAGAATTATAACTGCTGCTACTATAAAAATGTAATGATATGGTTTCTTTTTTATTTTACTAATTGAAGGTTTCGGGATTGTATCATATTTAATTCTGCTAACCATTAAAAATGATAAAATTAAAACAAGAGGAATGATGAAATTTGTATATGGTTCAGTAAAACCGATTCCTTTTTCGTAGTAAGCCAAAACAAATGCAGCTATTGTAATTCCGGCAGAGGGGATTGGCAGTCCGGTAAAATATTCTTTATCAAAACCTACCAGTTGTACATTGAATCTTGCAAGCCTAAATCCTCCGGCAATTAAAAGCAGGGAACTAATGATTATTCCTGCTGAATTAAAATCATGAAGATAAGTTGTGTAAATTAGGAAAGCAGGTGCAACACCAAAACTAATAATATCAGAAAGAGAGTCAAGTTCTACACCAAGCTCACTACTCGATTTTGTTAATCTTGCCATTATTCCATCAAGAGCATCAAATATAGCGGCAATAATTATTAATATTGCAGCATAATCATATTTTCCCTGGTCTGCATTAATAATTGAGAGGAAACCGGAAAACATATTCATCGCGGTAAAAAGATTGGGTATAACAGACCTGGTAACTCTAAATCGGTTCATTACTTATTATATTCAAAAAGTATTGTCTCGCCTGCTTTAACTTTCTCATCTTTTTTTACCTTCTCCTTCCAATTGAATGGAACAACAACATCCACGCGGCTTCCGAATTTTATCATGCCGAATCTTTTGCCGATACTAACGTTGTCTCCTAATTTCAATTCATAGATAATTCTTCTGGCAACAAAACCGGCAACTTGCGTAAAAAAGATTTTACCAAACTTGCTCGTTATGCCGAATTCTGCTCTTTCATTTACATCAGAAGCTTTATCATCAAAAGCTGCGATATAATCTCCCTTATAATATTTTAAATATTCCACCTTCCCAGAAATTGGTATTCTGTTTACATGTATATCCAATGGGGACATAAATATTGATACCTGTTTGGCTTTTCCGTTTATAAATTTGTTGTCTTCAACTTCTTTTACAAAAAGCACTTTACCGTCCGCTGGTGAAACAACAACATTATCTTTATCAGGCGGCGTACGATCAGGATCACGAAAAAAATTTATAGAAAAAAGTAAAAAAAGTGCTGGAAAGATAATTAAAATTGCTTTTAAATATCCGTTGCTGAAAAAAAAACTTGAAGAGATAATAACAAATGCTGCAAATGAAATTATACCTAATGTAGAATATCCATATTTAGTAAGCATTTATTGAATACTCATCAAATTGTAAAGCTGATTTGTATAATTTCTAACTTGAACAGGTGTGGTGAGTTTATAAGGATCTATTTGTTTGTCATCACTATTAAGAGATAAAATTTTTAAACTTCTTGGAGTAAAATCATCAACTAAATATATTTTTTCATCACTCTTTCCGAAAGTACACGATACTTCGGCAAACAATAAATTTCTTCTTTCAAAGAAAGATTTTAGTACTGCATTTATTTTTGAACACATCCTGCTAATTAATCTAAGATCATCATTTGTGCAGAGATTATAAGAAATTAAATGACTTTCTGAGATTAGACTGTCTTTTCCTTCACCAAAGTGAAATTCATATAATGGGAGTGTTAAAACTTTTCCTTCTTTGTCTCCAAATATTTTCGCTGTTCGTCTATCTGTTATATTTAAGATCTTAACGAAAAAGGGGAACCTATTATGTTTAATAAACTTTAAACTGTTTTTATCAACATTTTTTACAAAAGCAACAGGGATATGATATTCTTTTAAGTAATCGAAAAAGAAAGCATTTATTGAGGAAAACTTTTCACCAATATTTTTACTTTTTATTTTCTTATCACTTCCGTCTTGAAAATAATCTCCATATTCCTGGATTAAATATTCGGAACTATCTATAGTTAAATCCTTTTTTTGAAGTTCCTCATACAAAGTACGGTTTTTGTTGAATGTTGTTGCCAAAAATTCCCTTTTTGTTATTTTATAACAAGAAATTATAAAAATTAAGTATACAAAGTCAAATCAATATATTATATTTGAACAAAAATTAAAATATATTTTTTGATAAAAGTTTAAAAATTAAAATTGTAGGAGGAAATGGATGAAAGGCGGAATGCAAGGAATGTTGAAGCAAGTTCAGAAAATGCAGGCGGAAATGCAGCGTGTTCAAAGTGAATTGGGTAATTTAACGATTTCCGAAGAGGCCGGAGGTGGAATGATAAAAGCTACTGCAAATGGAAATAAAGAAATAATTTCCGTGGAAATTGACCCACAAGTCATAAAAGTAGAAGAAAAAGAAATTTTAGAAGACTTAGTTGTTGCTGCGGTAAATAAAGCTTTACAATCTGCCGGAAAGCTTGCTGAGGAAGAAATGGCTAAAGTGACCAAAGGAATGATTCCGCCAGGCCTAAATATTCCGGGACTATAAGAATTGCAGATAGCCGAACCTCTTCAGACCGCTATTGAAGAATTAAGTAAATTGCCAAGTATCGGGAAAAAAACCGCGCAAAGACTTGCACTTTATATCTTGAAAAGCGATTCTCAAACCGTTGAAAATCTTGTTAAAGCTATCCAAGAATTAAAAACCAAATTACGTTTTTGCTCAAGATGTTTTAATATTTCCGAAGAAGAACTGTGCGAAATTTGCAAAAACCTTAAAAGAGATAGTTCCATTTTATGTGTTGTAGAAGAAGCAAGCGATGTAATCGCAATTGAAAAAACACATGAATTTAATGGTAAATATCATGTTTTAGGAGGAGTTTTATCGCCTTTATCCGGTATAGACCCGGAATCTTTGAAAATTAAAGAATTACTCAAAAGATTTGAAACTGAAGAGATTAAAGAAATAATTTTAGCACTTAACCCGGATACTGAAGGTGAAACCACATCTTTATATCTCGCAAAATTAATAAAACCTTTGGGGATAAAAGTTTCGAGAATTGCAAGAGGATTGCCTATTGGAGGGGATCTGGAATTTGCCGATGAAGCAACTATCAGCAGGGCAGTTTCGGGGAGAATTGAATTATAATGGTTTGTAGTTTGTTGGCGGTGGTTTGTTGTAAGTGTTTGTTGGTTATCATTGGCTTCAAAAAATTTGAATATTCTTATCTAAAAATGCAATCAATTTAACAGCAAAATATTTTTACAAATGGGATATTCTTTGCTAAATCTAAGAAATGAAATTTTATGTGTTAGGTATTAGCTCTCTATAAACAAAAAAATTAAAATAAGTATTTGAAATTTAACATCCTGCCGCTTTACAAAAAAGTTTTAATATTTATTCTGATATTTTACTTCCTGGCATAATTTTTACTCAAATTGTGTTATTCCAAATGATTTTTATTGAGTTAACTAATGAAAGAATGGTTTAAAGACTGGTTTAATACAGAAGAATATTTAAATGTTTACAGGCACCGCAATGAAGAAGATGCTAAACAATTAGTGCAATTGATTTTAGAGAACATCGATATTCCTTTAAACAGCAAAGTGCTGGATTTGGCCTGCGGACCGGGCAGACACTCTATCTTATTTGCACAAAAGGGCTACAAAGTATCTGCAGTTGATCTAAGTAAAAATCTTTTAATAGTGGCTTTAAACTCTGCTATAAAGGCAAATGTAGATATAAATTTTATTGAAGCCGACCTTAGGAATCTATGCATTAAACCCAAATTTGATTTAGTTGTTAACCTGTTTACAAGTTTTGGATATTTTGAAAATGATAGAGAAAATTTTAAGTTATTTGGCAAAGCATTTTATTTTTTAGATGATAACGGCTATTTTGTTTTAGATTTTTTCAATAAATGCTATATAGAGAAAAATATTGTTCCCAGATCCGAGGGGTATATTGATCATACTAGAATTATTCAAGAAAGAAAAATTGAAGGGAAAAGAGTAATAAAAAGAATCACAATGGTTAAAGACAATATTGAAAGACACTTCATGGAATCCGTAAGAATGTATGATAAGGATGAACTGGTAAATGAAATTGAAAAAAGAGGCTTTAAAATTAAGAATATATTTGGCGGAGTTAGAGGAAGAACTTTTGACTTAGAAACTTCTCCGAGAATAATTATAATTGCCAGGAAGTAAAATTTTTATTTATCAAAGAAAAACTTGATTTCTTGTATAAATCTAATTTTTTTTACCACAAACCTAATTTCTTTAAGAAATTGGGCTTGTTAATAGTTTTTTGTTTTATAATAGCCGGATGTGATATTTTTAATACACGGGATGCCGAAAAACCAACTCAACCGCGTTCTGATTTTGAACCTGCCGCTACTGTTGATATCCTTATTCAAAATTTGGTAAATTCATTAAAAGATAGAGATGTTACAAATTATTTGTCATGTCTTTCAGATACATCTTTTACAGATAAAAAATTTAATTTCTCCCCGTCAAATGAAGCTGCTTCAACTTATCCTACTTTGATGGACTGGAACAGAAGGAATGAAGAACAATATTTTACAAATATGTCTATTAAAGTTAGCAGTAATTCTCAAATTGTATTAACTTTGAATGAAAATTCAAGGAATAATTTTGGCGATAGTACTTTTTATACTGCATCATATTCGTTAAATCTGCCTTTCGTAAATTCAAGTTCTGAAATTATACCGCAGATTTACGAAGGGACTTTGACTTTTAAAATGGTAAGGGATTCAAGGTCAGTCTGGAGTATTTATTATTGGCAGGATAATAAAACTGGTATAAAACAGAGTTGGAGTGATTTAAAAGGAAGCCTTGCAAATTGAAATTGTTCCATTATAAAGCTTCATATATTTTAATTTTGATATTACTTTTAACGGGATGTAAAAATCCCTTCTCGCCTGCTTACGATAACTCTGAAGGCAATTCTTCTTCAACTTTATCGGATCTAAAAACAATTGATGGAGTCTTTAAAAATTTTCAATATGCATATACTTTTAAAGATACGGTAATTTACGGAGAACTAATCAGCCAGGATTTTATTTTTACTTATAGAGATTATGAATTAAATTATGATGTATCATGGGGTAGGGATGAAGAGATGAAAACTACTTACGGTTTATTTCAAAATGCACAGAGATTGGACCTAATCTGGAACAATATATCTTTATCGAGTGAAGACTCTTTAGCGGCTACAATAGTCCGCGGCTTTAATTTAACTGTAACACTCAACCCGACTGATGTTTTAAGAGTTGATGGAAGAGTTAATCTTTCATTAAGGAAAAATCCTGCTACTCAAAAATGGATTATTACACATTGGACTGATGAATCGAATTTTTAATTACTTTATATAAAATTTATAAAACTTTTGAGAATGAAAGGTATTGGGAATAAAGGTATCAAGGTATAGTGGATATAAGGGTATGTTTTAGAAATTACCTTATACTTTTATATCTTATTCCTCATCGTTATGATTGGTTTTTGGTTTAAAGAAGCATTTAAGTCTATAAGCAGGGCAAAATCATCATTTATATTGTCCTTAATATCAACAAGTATCTCTGTTTTATTAATAGTCGGGTCAATTATTTTAATTCAACTTTCTAATGAATTTCAGACTAATTTAAAAGAAAAGTTGAATATTAATATTTTTCTTAAAGATTCTGTTCCCGGATCTTCTATAAAAGAGATTGAGAATAAAATAAAAAATAAAAATTATATAAACTCGGTAAAATTTATAGATAAAGATGAGGCTGCAGAAAATTTCATTAAAGATACAGGGGAAGATTTTAGAAAAATTCTTGATTATAATCCTTTGCCTGCCTCTTTTTCGGTTACATTAAAAGAAGAATTTGTAAAGAAAACAACAATAGATAAAATTATTTCGGAGCTTTCTAAAATCAACGGTGTTGATGAAATTGTATATCAATATAAATTTGCTGATGAAGTCCTTTCATTTCTTGACAGCGTTAAGAAATATATTTTTATAGTTACTTTAGTTCTTCTTTTAATTTCAATTTACATTGTATACAGCACGGTTAAATTGGTAATTAGTTTAAAACATGAAGAATTTGAAACAATGAAGCTGGTTGGAGCTAAATTATCTACAATTAAAATGCCTGTAATTATAAATGGAACTTTTATAGGATTTTTAGCGGGAATAATCGCATTAGGAATTTTCTTGGTAATATTATCATACCTTGGAAATCTTTTAGCTCTTAAATCCTATTTTGATTTTGTTAAAATTTATTTACTTATGATGATATTACTTGGTCCGATTTTGGGTTTTTTGGTAAGTGCTTTTACCCTAAGAAGAATTAACCTGAGAATTTGAAGTGATACCGATATTTTTTAATTTTTATTTCAAAATCTTTTGAAAGTTTTACTTTTCTTTAATGAATTTAATTCAAATAAAACTAAAAATATTTAATAAGGATAAAAACATAAACAAAGTTTTAATAATTTTTCTTATTCTTTTATTTTTACCGTCTGTAAAATCACAAGCTCAGAATTTTCCTGATCAGCAACTGTTGCCGAATTATAAAGAAAGAGTTTTATATGGAGATTCTCTGCTTATAAGTCAAAAAATGTTATCCGGAGCGGACAATGAAAGTATTGATCCGAATGAATACATAGTTGGTCCCGGAGATAAAATTTTCATATCAATTAATGGATTGGAAGAAATACCCATTACTTCTAGAATTAACCATGACGGAATTTTATATATTCCTAAAGTAGGGGGGATAGACCTTAAGAATACAACTTTGACTGCAGCTAAAGAAAAAATTCTAAATTCAATAAATAGATATTATAAAAATGTTGATGTATTTATTTCATTAGTCAATATTAGAAAAATTAAAGTTTCATTATTGGGAGATGTTAAAAAGCCTGCATCTTTTGTACTTCCGGGAAATTCACATCTAATGGATTTAATCACCACTTCCAGCGGATTAAATAAAACTGCAGACTTTAGAAATATTAAAATAATTAATAAAGACAGCATCGAAAAAAAATATGATCTTCTTTCTTTTGTTAGGCTGGGAAACAAAAGTGATAATCCTCTATTAAATGATGGTGACATTGTTCTTGTTGAAAAAGTTGATAAAACCATATCGATGCAGGGAGAAGTTAAATTTCCGGGTATTTACGAATATGTTAACGATGAAAAAGTAAGTGATTTTATAAAAATAAGCGGGGGACTTTTAAATGATGCAAGAACCGATACAGTTGAAATTGTTAGATTTGACGCTGACGGCAAAAGCGAAATAAGTAAATATTATTCTTATGATGAACTTTTAACGAACATGGTAGTTTTAAAGAACAAAGATAGGATTCTTATTAGAGCAATACCTGATTATTATAATGAAAAATTTGTTAGAGTATCAGGGTATGTAAAATACCCCGGGTATTATAAAGTTGTTGAAAATAAAACAACACTTGTTGATGTAATAAATGAAGCGGGAGGATTTAGAAAAGAAGCTTCTCTTGCAGATGCTTCCTTAACACGAACTATGGGAACTAAAATTGATGACCCGGAATTTGACAGATTAAAAACACTTCCAAGAGCTGATATGACTGACGATGAATATAATTATTTAAAAGCCAAATCACGCCAAAGAGTAGGAAGAGTTGTAGTTGATTTTGTCGAGTTATTTAAAAGAGGTGACTTAGCTGAAAATGTGATTTTGAGAAATGGGGATAGTGTTTCAGTACCTGAAGCAAGAAATTATATTATTCTTTTGGGGCAGGTAGTAAACCCCGGCAATATAATTTATAATCCTAAATTAACGGTAGATGATTATATTCAGTTAGCCGGTGGTTTTGGCTGGCGCGCAGAGAAAGGAGATGTTAGGGTTATTAAAGCGAATACCGGGGAATGGGTTGATGCCGATGATGTAGATTCTCTTGAAACAGGAGATACCATTTGGATTCCGGAAACTCCACCGGGACCGAAATTCTGGGATGTATTTATTACATCTTTAACAATTTTAGGACAAGTTGCTTCAATAATAGCAGCAACCATAGCAGTAATTATAGCTACCAGGAAATAATAATTTGAGTTATCACGACATTCTAAATATTATAATTTTTAATAGAAATTCTATTATAAAAATTACCGGAGTTTCTATTGTTATAATTTTACTAATATTGATTTTCATTTATCCTGTTTCGTATAAATCAACTGTTACAGTTCTTCCTCCCGAAAAAAATAACGAAATGTCAGGTTTAAGTAGTCTGCTAAATTCGCAGGACTTCTCAAGTCTTTTAACTACGGGAACAAGCAGCGCAAACTCGCAACTTTATCAGCAAATATTAAAGAGCAGAACAGCTTCTGTTTATGTTGTCAAAAAATTAGGTTTAAAAAAATATTTTAACACTGATAATATTTATCTTGCGGCAAATAAATTAGAGGATCACATTAATGTTGAAGTGACAAAAGAAGGAATTATTGAACTTACTTCTGAAATTTCCACTCCATTTTTTCCTATCTTTTCTAATAAAGATTCTGTTCGGGCACTTTCAGCAAAAATTTCTAACGACTTTGTTGAAGGACTTGATAAAATAAACCGGGAAAAGTTATCATCTAAAGCAAAAAAAGCAAGAATTTATATTGAAGCTCAGCTCCAAAAAACCAAAATAAAACTAGATTCGGTTGAAAATATGTTGATGGTTTTTCAAAAATTAAATAAAGCAGTTTCATTACCGGAACAAGTGAATGCTGCGATAGATGCGGCAGCAAAATTAAAAGCTGAAATTATGAAAACAGAAGTTGAACTTGGATTGTTAGAACCGAATCTTAGGCAGGATAATAAATCTCTTTTGGCATTAAAAAATAAATTGGAAAATCTAAGAGAGCAGTACAACAAAATGGAAATGGGAAGCCAGGATTATCTGGTTGCCTTTAAAGAAATACCTGAGCTTGGGAAAGAGTTAGCCAACCTGTTAAGGGAAGTAAAGATCCAGAACGAAGTTTATACTATGCTTCAGCAGCAATATTATAAGGAGAAGATCCAGGAGAATAGAGATTTGCCCACAGTAGAAATTCTTGATGAAGCAATTCCTCCGTTAAAAGCTTCAAGCCCAAGAATTGTATTCTCAACCGTAATGGGAGGTATCTTTGTATTCTTATTTTCAAGTTTAATTTTTGTTATTAATGATAGGAAAATATATCTATTCAAAAATAAAAAGGAACAGGATGTTTAAATCTACTGCTGTTGTAACCGGAGGAGCCGGATTTTTAGGCTCACATTTGTGTGACAGACTTTTAGCCGAAGGTTTCAAAGTTATTTGTGTGGACAACCTGATTACAGGCAATATAAATAATATTGCTCACTTGATTAATAACGATGATTTTAAATTTGTAAAACATGATGTAACTAATTATATATATTTGCCCGGAAGAATAGATTATATACTTCATTTTGCTTCACCTGCAAGCCCGATTGATTATTTAAAGTTTCCTATACAAACATTGAAAGTCGGTTCACTGGGAACTCATAAAGCACTTGGATTAGCAAAAGAAAAGAAAGCCCGTTTCTTACTTGCTTCAACTTCAGAAGTCTATGGGGATCCTTCAATTCATCCTCAAAGTGAAGATTACTGGGGAAATGTTAATCCTATCGGTCCAAGAGGAGTTTATGATGAAGCTAAAAGATTTGCCGAAGCGATGACAATGGCTTACCAAAGATATCATGGTATTGAAACCAGAATAGTGAGAATTTTTAATACATACGGACCAAGAATGAGACTTGATGATGGAAGAGCTTTGCCTGCTTTTGTAGGGCAGGCATTAAGAGGTGAGGATTTAACCGTGTTTGGTGATGGTTCTCAAACAAGAAGCTTTTGTTTTGTATCCGATCTTGTAGATGGTATTTTTAAATTACTCATGTCAAATGAGAAAGAACCCGTTAATATCGGAAATCCTGCAGAAATTACAATTAAACAGTTTGCAGAAGAAGTTTTAGGTTTAATCGATACAAAGAGTAAAATAATTTATAAAGATTTACCCGAAGATGATCCGAAAATCCGCCAGCCTGATATAACAAAAGCAAAAGCAAAGTTCGGCTGGGAACCGAAAATAGACAGGAAAGAAGGATTGAAAATTACTATCGATTATTTTAAGAAAGTAATCAAATCTTGATTCTTGATACTCGTTACTTGATACTCGATACTCGATATTTAGATACTGGATATGGTACAATTAGGAATCGAGTATCCAGAATCGAGCATCCAGAATCGAGCATCGAGTATCCGGAATCCGGAATCAAGTATCTAACATCCCGAAACAAATCTCATGTCTAAAAAATTTTCCTCAACTGTAGCAGGGGCTTCGATATTAATTACTACAATTGGTTTACTTAGCAAAGGCTTTGGTTTTTTCCGTGAAGTTGTTTATGCAAACAGCTTTGGATTACAAACTAATTTCGATATTTATTTAATAGGTGCCGTACTTCCTATTATAGTAAATACTTCTATATTTTTTCTTGCACAAAATTTTTTTATCCCATCGTATCATAATAAACTTGCAGATAGTAAAGGGAAAGCAGATAATTTTTTTTATAACAGTTTTTGGATATTTAGTATTTCTTCTCTACTGTTATCTTTAATTTTATTTTTAATATCCCCTTATTTAATTAGTGCATACTTATCGGGAAATAATACAGCATTCTATAAAGTAGCATTAAATGTATTTCAAATTTTTTTAATAACTATTCCTTTTAATGCCGGATTCTCAATACTTGCTTCATATTTCCAAGCCGAATTTAATTTTAAAACTCCGGCTATATCAACCTTATTTCAGAATATAATAATTATTTCTTTAGTACTTACTTTAACAAACTCGATTGGAATTTATACCATTCCATTAGGATATCTTTTAGGTACTATTGTACAATTTCTCTTTTTATTAATAGAAATCAAAAAAAGACATAGAAATGTTTTCAAACCAATAAAGTTAAATTTTAAAGAATTAGGATTTGCAAATAAAGTTTTATTAATAACTATTATTATTGAAGTTGTTAATCAATTATATGTATTTATAGACAGGTACTTTTATGGCAGTGTAGATCCGGGAGGCATCGCTGCTTTAAATTATGCAACAGTACTTTTTACTCTCCCTATTTCTATTTTCTCATTAGCTATTTCAACTGCAATCTTTCCTAAAATATCACAGACTTTTTATAGTAAAGATTTTTCAAATCTTCAAACACAAATTTTTTATGGGATAAAAATTAATATTTTCCTTTTTGTTCCGATAACTATAATATTTGTTTTATTCGGTAATTCGATTCTTAGAATATTTTATGAGAGAGGAAACTTTTCTTTTCAAGATACTGAAATGACCTTTCAAATATTAAGAATATTGGCTTTTAGTTTAATTTTTTATTCTTCATACGCTATTATTAATAAAGTTATTTATAGTGCAGGCCTAGTAAAAAATCTACTTTTCCTTTCTGTAATTATTTTCATGTTTAAAATAGTTCTAAATTTTATTTTGGTTCAAAATTTCAAACAAAACGGTTTGGCTTTTTCGACGGCTGCATGTTATATTCTCTTAAGTACCGGTGGTATTTTTTTGGTATTTAAGAAATTGAAATTACAAAAAAATCCGTCTTATATTTATGTGTTAATTTTTTATCTTATAAATGGAGCTATTGCTTACACGATTTTAATTATATTAAAACCTCACATTGAATTATCTCCCATACTTAATTCGGTTGTGAATATCTTAATTTTTTGTATAATTTATTTAATAGGCCTAGTGATAATTCAACCGGAAGAATACTTGGTCTTCAAGGATTCTTTAATAAAAGCATTTAATAAGTAGCTAAAATAATCAGTGTAATTTTTTTATTACTACTTCAATAGAAAATTCACCGTTGCTATGAAGATAAGGATCTGTAATTGTAAAACCTTCAGTGCATTCTTTTGCATAAATAATTTCATAATTAGTCAGATTTCTTTGTATTAAAGGTATTATACCGATTGTATCCGGAGTCTCATCTCTATCGATTAAAAAAAATGAAGTATGATTAGGATTAAACCTCGAAGGTAAAGTTTTTTTCTTTTCATAAAGATCCCGGTGAGGAATGTAAATGATTAAATATCCTCCTTTTTTCAAAACCCTATACCAGTTTTTTAGTGCTTCTGCCGGATTCGGCATATGCTCAAGTGTATGGGATGAATAAACAAAATCGAATTCTTCGTTTTCTAATCCATTCAAATATTGTGCATCCCCATGTTCAAAATCCCATCCCCATGCATTTAGGGCAATTAAATCACCACCAAAACCGATGTCAATTCCTTTACCTTTAGTGTACTTCTCAAAAAAATTTTCTCTAATTCTTCTTGGTTTGGCTTTAGAAGTCTCACCCGGAACGAAAGAACGCTTACCTTTTAGATATTTATTTTTTAAATAAAAATGATAAATATTACTGCCTATTTTCCATATTGGCTTTGGAGTTATTTTTATAATAAAAGATAAAAGCTTAGTCATATTCTTCTAGTAATTAAAAAGTGCAAAATTATAAAATGTGAACATAATGCCAAAGTTACAAAAATCTAATTAACTACTAATTATACTTATTAATATTAAAGTTAAAGAAATTTGATTTCTTTACCTTATATTCGATTTTTTATTTATTTTAATTCAAAATAGCAATGTATATTTGTGGACTTTTTTCTTTTATTATGATAAAAATGAGAGCGCTTTTTTCTGTTTGTTTTAAAATTTTACGCGTTATTTTTTTATATTTCTTGAGACGATTTATATTAAAGTATATGATAAAAAATAATTTAACAAAAGAAATTATCAGGGATGCCGTTTATTGGGATGCTGTAAATTGGTCGAAAGCTATTTCGTTTTGGGAAGATCATTTAAATAAAAGGACTGTAAATATAAAAGCTCTTGAGATAGGCTGCGGACAAAATGGAGGTCTTTCACTCTGG
>CAYUVK010000042.1:2706-38404 GCA_964448105.1 uncultured Ignavibacteriaceae bacterium | reverse complement strand
AATTAAAAATTTACATGTTGTGCAACGGACTCGGCAGGCAGGTCGGTCGAAATGATAAAAGGTACTTTTTGGACAGCCCCACGGGTCGAATTAGATTAGTGATTACAAATAAACATAAGAGATTTAAGTGAATTTTAATCTTGATTATATTACTCACAGTTTAGGTTTAATAAAACCTGAAATTGCAATTTCACTATCAATTGTCTGGCTAGTTGCTTCAGATTTAATTTTATCAAAAGATAAGACAATACTTCCTTATATTGGTATGATCGGTTTGTTCGCAGCCGGATTTTATATTATACAGCAATGGGGTGTTTCTTCTTTTGCTTCCCCTAATAATGCAGGGGGAATGATTGCAGTTGATAACTTCGGCTCATTTTTTAAGTTAATTATTATTATTGCAACGTTTCTTGTTATTCTTTTTTCGATTTCTTCTTCTGAAATAAAATCCGTTTTTGAAAGGCACGGAGAATACTATTCACTTATTTTCGGGATGGTTCTGGGAATGTTCTTCATGGTTTCCGCTACAGATCTTATTTTAATCTATTTATCAATAGAATTAGTATCATTATCTTCTTATGTTTTAGCCGGCTTTACTAAAAATTCACTGAGAAACAGTGAAGCTTCATTAAAATACGTTATTTACGGAAGTGCAGCTTCCGGCATTATGTTATTCGGTATTTCAATTATTTACGGAATTACGGGAAGCACTAACTTATATGCAATCCATACTGTAATTCAGACTGCACAAGTCCCAGTAAGCACAATAGTTTTATCGGGAATTCTAATTTTTACGGGAATAGGATTCAAAATTTCAGCTGCCCCATTTCACTTTTGGGCACCAGACGTTTATGAGGGTGCACCTATTACAATTACAGCTTATCTTTCGGTAGCAAGTAAAGCTGCAGGGTTTGCTTTATTAATTAGGTTCATTAAAATAACCTTTATTCAATCTGTTGATGCAAACGGTTATTGGCAAATGCTGCAATTAATCGATTGGAAATCATTCTTTATTTTGATTTCTATCTTAACAATGACACTCGGTAATTTCGCTGCACTCTGGCAGGATAATATGAAAAGACTGCTCGCTTATTCAAGCATTGCACATGCAGGTTATATCCTTCTTGGTTTGGCTGTTCTTTCAAATCAAGGCACAATGGCTGTATTGATTTACTTTGCTGTCTATGCAATTATGAATCTAGGCGCTTTCTTTGTTGTAATGCTCATTGCCAATAAAATCGGAAGCGAAAATATTGATGATTATAAAGGCTTGGGCTATTCCACTCCCCTATTAGGAATTTCCCTTGCAATCTTTTTAGTTTCATTAACAGGCCTTCCTCCAACCGCAGGATTTATTGCTAAACTTTATCTATTTATTGCATTAGTTGATGCAAAGATGATTGTTGTTGCAATAATTGCTTTACTTAATACAGTAGTATCTCTTTATTATTATATAAGAGTATTAAAGAACATGTACATGGTTAAAGCTGAAACCCCTATACCCGCATTTTCTGCTTCTCTTGGAAATAAAATACTCTTAGTTGCTCTTTTAATTCCTGTTTTAGTTTTAGGTATTTATTTTACACCATTAGTCCAGTGGGCACAAAGCTCGGTAAGTTTACTAGGATTTTAATTTTTTTCTACTACATGGTACATTTTAATTTTACCGTTGCCTGTTAAATCTAGGCAATCGTTAAATTCACATTTAAAATAATCTTTAATAAGGTTGTAAGTTGAAGAACTAATATTAATTTTACCCGGTTCGCTATATCTTTCCATACTATTAGCAATATTTACTGTATCCCCCCATACATCATAAGTAAATTTATTTTTACCAACCACACCGGCAACAACATTTCCGGAATGAGCACCAACCCTCATATCCCAATGATACTCGGAAGTTTCATTCCTTTGCTTAATATAATCGAGCATTTCAATAGCGGCAGTAATAACTTTAAGTGCATGGTCTCGGGATTCTTTTGGAAAACCTCCTCCTACCATGTAGGAATCACCTATAGTTTTCAATTTCTCCAAACCGTATTTATCAATTATCGCATCGAAGTTTTTAAATATATCATTTAACTCATCCACTAATTTATTGGGATGCATTTGTGCAGCAATTTTCGTAAAACCCTGGAAATCAGTAAAAAGCACTGTAACAGATTTATATTCACGCGGTGCTATTATTCCCTTTTCTTTCAGTTCATTAACTATTTCCAGCGGAAAAATATTATTTAACAACCATTCAGATTTATTTTTTTCTTCTTCAAGCTCTCGAGTTCTTTGTTTTAATTGAACATTCATTTTATGTTTATAAAGCGCCATTTCAATAGATGTTCTTAAAGATTTTTCATCAAAAGGTTTTAATATATATCCGAATGCATTAGCTAATTTAGCTTTCTGTAAAGTACTGTCATCAGCTAAAGCTGTTAGAAAAACAACCGGAATATCGAACTTGTGTTCAATAATTTTTGCAGCATCAATCCCTGTTAAATCGCCGTAAAGCATTATATCCATTAGAATTAAGGTGGGTTTAAGTTCCCCGGCTTTTTCTATAATTGATGAAGCTGAATCTACGGCACCCAATACCTTGTAACCGAGATTTTCGAGTGTCATCATAATATCTTTAGCAATTATTTTCTCATCTTCTGCTATTAGGATGCTGACTTCATCTTTCATTAATTTAACCTATTAAAATAATTCCCGATAATTTCGATAATAGATATGAAGTACAAATATAAAATTATTATACTAAAAAAATCGATGATTGGGAAAAATATTTTGAATTAAAATAATGCTTTTACTAAGCATTTTAAATTTTTTATTATATTTTCGATTATTGATTTTATGTTCTAAAGTTTATTGTATATTATTCTTTTTGAGAATGAAAATTTATATATTTAAGCAATTAATCTATACAAGCAATTTAATATTATAAAAATTTTTACACAGTAAGTTAAATGGAAAATCCCAAAATCGAATTCTTGAATAAATTCAATTCTCTTACAAAGAGTTTAAATGAAGGTTCCAAAGAATTTGTAAATAAATTATGTGAATATTTAGTCGAAGAATTTAGTTTAGAAAGTATTGTAATATTTAAGATCATTGATAATGAGTTTCTCAAACTCCTTGGTAAATCTTCAACTGCCAAGAAAGATTATAATACCGGTTTTACATATCAATGTAAAAAATGCACTTCTCTCATTTCCGAATCAAATTCAATAATATTTTCTAATCACCAGGGTTGCGAAGTCCCGGCTTCCGAATCCCCCCGTAATGAAAGCAGCTTGATATTAAAAATACCCGGGGAGAAAAAAATACTTGTTAAAATTAGTAATTCATCTTTTGATAAAATAGAAGACCAGGCTAATGTTATCGGAAAATTTGTAATCAATATAATACAGATGTGGTTCAATAATATTAATTCCGGTAATGCTTCGGTTGCAAGTATTATAACTAACATTGCTCATGAACTTAGAACTCCGACAAATAGTGTAATGGGTTTTGCTTCTTTACTTAATGAAGATACTCTTTCGCCTTCACAAGCTGAATATGTAGTAACCTTAAAAGAAAATGCATTTAATCATTTATCATTAATTAACGATTTAATAGATCTTGCAAAAATTGAATCCGGAAATTTTAAGGAATCGTTTACAAGTGTAAATTTAAATTCATTCATAAATGACATATTGAGATTATTTAAAGATAAAGCTTTAAATAAAAACGTGGATTTCCTTTTAAACATTGACAAGGAAATTCCTGAAAATGTCAATCTGGACTCTCAGAAGCTCAAATATATACTTATAAATTTAATTACTTATTCGCTGAGGTTAACAGAAAAAGGAAGAATAACAATTTCAATATTTTCTAACTATTCTAATAAGTTAAATATAAAAATTTCTGATACCAGCAACGGGTTATCTCATAAACAGCTTAAAGAAATATTTAATCCTTTCTCTTTATCTGATTTAGGCAATAATAAAATAGGTAGTTCATCCGGTTTAAGTTTAACTCTTTCGAAAAAATATATTGAATTTTTAAATGGTGAAATTGAAGTTTCAAGCTCAATTGGAAAAGGTATAACTTACAATATTACAATTGGTGTTGAAAACATGAGTACTATTGAAGAAAAAATAAGTTCTCTTCCAAAAGCAGGAACAAACAATAGGGTACTTGTTGTTGAAGATGATTATGCTTCATCTAAATTGTTAAGCAATTATCTAACTAAATGGGGATATGAGCCCGTAGTTGTGAATTCTGCTGCACAAGCTGTTAAATCAATTGAAAAAGAAATTTTCCTGGCTGTGCTGATGGATATTATCTTACCCGATGCAAATGGATTTGAATTATTAAAAAATATTAGAGAACATAAAAATTGCATTAATACCCCTATTATTGTTTGTTCGGTTGAAGCTGAACAACAAAAAGCATTTTTGATGGGTGCCGTGGAATATTTTGTAAAGCCAATCAAATATAAGTACCTTGTGGAAGTGCTTCAAAACTACAGGCTTAAAAGAGATTCTAACATTTTAATTGTTGACGACGATATCCCGACACTTAATCTTATCAAAGAGGCAGTTGAACAAGCAGGGTTTAATGCTATTGCGGAGTCTCATTCCGAAAAAGTTAGCGACATGATTGAAAATATGAAACTCGATCTTGCCATTATTGATCTTGACATGCCTGAAGTAAACGGATACGATTTGATAAAACAAATTAAATCAAAACCTAATTTTTCAAAGCTACCGGTTATAATTTATACAGGTAAAGAAAATTATAAAGAAGATTTGAAAAAAATTGACGGATTATTTGAAGATCTTCTCGAAAAGAATAGTACCAATATTGAAGATTTATCTGAAACTATAAAACAAATGATAAATCGTTATGACGAGCCAACTCCTCCAGAAAAGCTTAAAGAAGAACAGAATGTAATAAAAATTTTATTGGTTGAAGATTATAAGCACTCACAAATAATTGTAACCCGCCTTCTTAAGAAGAATAACTTTGAACATATAGTTGTTGTTGAAAATGGTGTTGAAGCTTTAGAAAAAGTAAAAGAGCAAAAATTCGACTTGATTTTAATGGATATGCAAATGCCTATAATGAATGGTTTTGAAGCCACAGAAAAAATAAGAGAATTAACGGATTATAAAGACACACCAATAATCGCTCTTACCGCATTTGCTATGAAAGGTGATCGTGAAAAATGCCTAGAGGCAGGTGCAACTGATTATATACCAAAACCGATTGACAGCCAGGAATTTATTGAAAAAGTCAAACATTATACGGAAATCAAGGTAGGTGTTTAATTCTCTACCATTTACTTGAAAATTTTTATCATACCTTTTTCACTTCTTATTTTATTCAATTGTTTTATATTATTAATTTAGTTAATTGTATCCCTTAGGTTTTACGAATTATTCTTTAATAATCTTTAATATGAATTATGATTAATGAAAAAATACGGGTTCGCTTTGCACCAAGTCCTACAGGCTACCTGCATATTGGCGGACTGAGAACTGCTTTATATAATTACCTCTTTGCAAAACATAATAATGGCAAATTCATTTTGCGAATAGAAGATACCGATAGAACTCGGTATGTTGAAGGCGCTATTGAAAGTCTTTTATCTACATTAAATTGGTCGGGTTTAAATTTTGATGAAGGACCGGGTAAAGGGGGTAATTACGGACCTTATCTTCAGTCCGAACGATTGGATATCTATAAAAATAATATTCAAATACTTCTAAAAAATAAAAAAGCGTATCACTGTTTCTGTTCACCTGAAAGATTAAAAGAATTACGTGAGCAGCAGCAAAAAAGGGGATTTCAGCCTATGTATGATAAGCATTGCTTGAATCTTTCTGAAAAAGAAATAAATGAAAAATTAAATTTAAATGTTCCTTTTGTTATAAGATTAAATGTGGAACCTGACAAGATTATTAAAATAGAAGATGCTATGAGAGGTGAAGTTGAAATTAATAGCAATATAGTGGATGATCAGATTTTAATTAAAAGCGATGGATATCCGACTTATCACCTCGCAAATGTAGTTGATGATCATTTGATGGAAATTACGCATGTAATCCGTGGAGAAGAATGGCTCTCCTCTACCCCAAAACATATTTTGTTATATGACTTTTTCAACTGGGAGAAACCTGTATTCGCTCATCTTCCATTATTATTAAATCCCGATCGCTCCAAGTTGAGCAAAAGGCAGGGTGATGTTGCAGTAGAAGATTACAGAGCAAAAGATTACTTAAAAGATGCACTTATTAATTTTGTTGCATTGTTGGGTTGGAATGCCGGCGATGATAAAGAATTTTATTATATGGATGAATTAATTGAAAAGTTCACTCTTGATAGAGTAAATAAATCGGGTGCCATTTTTAACCTGGAGAAATTAAACTGGTTAAATGAAGTTCATATTCGAAGTAAAGCAAACTCGGAAATTTTAATAATGCTTAAAGAAGAATTATTAAAATCCAAATATAAACATGAAACTTATTCGGATGATTTCTTATTAAAAGTAATTGAATCAATGAAAGAAAGAGTTTCTTTTATAAAAGATTTTATTGAAAAAAGTTTCTATTTCTTTGAAGCACCCTATAGTTTTGATGAAAGTGCCATTAAAAAGAGATGGAAAAACGATACACCAGCACAGCTTATCAAACTTAAAGATGCATTTATAAAGCTGGAGAATCCTTCAAAAGAAGATTTTGAAAATTCTTTAAGGAAGACCGCTGAACATTTGGGTATCGGAATAGGGAAATTAATCCATCCCCTAAGATTAGCCATTTCAGGTGTCGGGTCAGGACCCGGTGTTTTTGATATAGTTAATGCACTGGGAAAAGAAGAAACAATTAAAAGAATCAATAAAGCTTTAGAAGTAATTAATCCGCCTAATAATGAATCGGATAATTAGTTTAAAATATATATTTTTATTATTTGAATTTTAACAAAATAGTGCCGAAATATGTCTGATATTGAAAATAAGAATGTGGATTCTCAAACACTAAAGGAAGAAGAACTTTCAAATTTTATTCGCGATATTATTAATGAAGACTTAAAAACGAATAAGTTCAATAAAAAGGTTCATACACGTTTTCCTCCCGAACCAAATGGTTACTTACATATTGGACATGCAAAATCAATTTGCCTTAATTTCGGTATTGCAGAAGATTATAACGGCTTATGCAATTTAAGATTTGACGACACCAATCCCGCTAAAGAAGAAGTTGAGTATGTAAACTCAATAAAAGAAGACATTAAATGGCTCGGATTCAATTGGGACGATAGAGAATATTATGCTTCGGATTACTTTGATCAATTGTATGAATATGCTGTTAAGCTGATAAAAAAAGGGAAGGCTTATGTTGATTCATCAAGCTTAGAGGAAATTAAAAATTACCGTGGTACACCTATGCAGCCAGGTAAAGAAAGTCGATATCGCAATAGAACAGTTGAAGAAAACATGGATCTATTTACAAGGATGAAAAAAGGTGAATTCAAAGATGGTGAACATGTACTCCGGGCAAAAATTGATATGTCTTCTCCAAATATGAATTTGCGTGACCCCATTATGTACCGCATAAGACATGCCGCTCATCATAGAACAGGAGATAAATGGTGTATTTATCCAATGTATGACTGGGCACATGGAGAATCCGATTCCATAGAAAATATTACGCATTCAATTTGTACTTTGGAATTTGAGAATCACCGTCCTTTATATGATTGGTTTATAGATGAATTGGAGATTTTTCATCCCAGGCAGATTGAATTTGCAAGGCTGAATTTAAATAACACTGTAATGAGTAAAAGGAAACTTCTTCAGCTGGTAGAGGAAGGTTTCGTCAGCGGCTGGGATGATCCGAGAATGCCGACTATTTCCGGTTTAAGAAGACGAGGATATACACCTGAATCAATAAGAAATTTTTCCGAAAAAGTAGGTGTTGCTAAAAGAGATAATACAATTGATATTGCCTTACTAGAACATAGTATTCGTGAAGATTTAAATAAAAATGCTATGAGAGTAATGGGTGTGCTTCATCCTTTAAAATTAATAATTGATAATTATCCTGAAAACCAGGTTGAAGAACTGCAAGCAATAAATAATCCCGAGAATCCTTCGTCGGGAACAAGAAAAATTTATTTCTCAAAAGAATTATATATTGAGCAGGATGATTTCATGGAGAATCCTCCTAAAAAATATTTTAGACTTTTCCCTGGAAATGAAGTTAGGCTTCGTTATGCATACATAATAAAATGTACTGATTTTAAAAAGAATGAAAAGACCGGGGAAATTTCTGAAGTTCATTGCATTTACTTTCCCGAAACAAAAAGCGGATCCGATCAAAGCGGTAAAAAAGTAAAAGGGACGATACACTGGGTTTCCGCACATAATTGTATAAAAGCCGAAGTAAGATTGTATGATAGACTATTTACAGCTGAAGACCCGGGAGGTGACAAAGAAAAGGATTTCAAAGAGTTTATAAACCCTGATTCATTAGTAGTTTTAAAGAATTGTTTCCTGGAAAAAAGTCTTGAAAATGCTGCCCCCGGAAATAAATACCAATTTGAACGACAAGGCTATTTTTGTGTAGACAGTGTTGATTCAAAACCGGGAAAATTAGTTTTTAATAGAACAGTGGCTCTACGTGATACATGGGCTAAAATAGCCAAAAAATAGTTAATTTTATTTTATAAGAACTTACAAAAAGTTATTTTTGGTGAGTTATTTTTTGCCGAAGTGGCGGAATTGGTAGACGCGCTGGACTCAAAATCCAGTATGGCTCACACCATGTGCCGGTTCGAGTCCGGCCTTCGGTACCATGCTTACTGTTTATGCCATAAAAAAGTATATCATAGAATTTTTTTTATTTTGATATAACTGAAAACTTTGATGACAGCTTCACAGCTATAATAAAGTTATGTTAATCATATAAAAAAGCTCTCCCCTGATTATAATTCTATTTTAAAAAGCTGATTATTAGATGTAATTGTAGCAAATAGAAAAACCTTTATAAATAAAAGTTACACATAATAAATTTATTCTTTTTTACTTTAATTAAGTGTCTATATTTAAATTCCTAATATTCCGGCAGTTCGAATAAATCATTACTCGAAGATTTGCCTAGCTTGGTTCTCAGATATTTTCCACTGGGTCCTTCAACTAATTCAATATTAGTAACTTTCCCATTTCCCCATTGTACATAATATTTAAATTTATTTACCTCAATATCGTAAATAATACTATTTAAATTTCTGGGTGACCAATATGAACCTACATTACATAAAGCAACAATATCACCCTCTTTATTTTTTTTAATTTTGGTGACTCTTCTCTCAATCATTTTAATCTCCCGAAATTTTTTCTTTCAAAAAATATTTAATGGGCAAGTAAAAAAAATCAGTATGATTACCTATATTTTTTCTTTAATTTCTCAAATCGTGCAAAAACAGCTCATAATCACAATTTTCATATAGGTACCTTTACTGATTTATTTTTTAAAATAATTAGATATGTTGAATTCAGTATGAAAAAAAATGAGGAATTTAAAAATGAATAATTTGAAAGAGCAGATTAAAGAAATACTAATTTATGATTCTTTAAATACCAAAGAATACCAGGATAAATTTTATTTTGTAAAAAAATTAAGACTATTATTACCCGATGTTCCGGAGGATAAAATTTATAAAGCTGTTGAAAACACAAATATTTTATTACAATCGCCTATAAATAAAAAAAAATATGTGGATTTATTAACTAATAAATTATTAAATTTTAATACGGGTTTAAGTAAAAATGGCATCTAATGGCAACGGATCTAAAAGATTATGTCGATTTAGTTTTCAGTTTAAATAATCCCATTTTATATTCAATTTTTCTAGTTCTCTTTTTTTTACTTATTGTCTATATTTTTTATCGATACATTTACTACCCAAATCAAAAAAAACACCTTGAAGAAAAAAGGGAATATGAACTTAAAAATGCAAGGTTAATGGCTCTTTTTGCAGAATTAGATCCTGATCCCGTTGTTAGAATAAATATGAATGCAAAAATTATTCATGCAAATGACGCTGCAATGGAGTTGAATAATAATCAAACTATTATAGGTAAAGATGCCCTTGAATTTTTCCCCCAGCTTACAGAACATCCTTCCAAGTTAATAAATGATAATAAATCTTTTCGTTTTTTTTATCCGAATAATAACAGATTTTATGAAGTATGGTTTAAGGGTATATCGAACCTTGAAATTGCCCAACTTTATTTTAAAGATTTAACAGAACGAAATATTTTTGAAAAGGAATTAATAAATTCCAAAAAAAAGCTGCAGGAATTATCAAACCATTTACAGGATAAAGTTGAAGAAGAGAGGCAAAGAATAGCAAGAGAACTTCATGATTCTGTAGGACAAAATTTATTATTTATTAAGCTGATTCTACAAAATCAAAACTTTAATATTGCTTCAAATAATGGTAACAATCAAAAAATTTCATCAGCTTTGGAAAAAAGTATTATTGAATTAAAGCGAATATTGTTTGATTTAAAACCAAGAATTCTTGAGGAAGCAGGTTTAAATGCAGCTGTTTCCTCACTTTGCACAAATATTTCAACTGAAAGCGGCATAAAAGGCGATGTAGATTTTGTAGGCAAAGATGAAAGACTAAATAATAAGCTCGAAGTTTGTATTTACAGAGTTATTCAGGAAGGTCTTTCAAATATTGTTAAACATTCCAGAGCAAAAAATTTTAATGTATTACTAGTTAATGATAATTCTTTTATCAGAATTATGATATCCGATGACGGGATTGGTTTCCAGGATGATAATCTTGATGCAACTACTCATTTTGGTTTGATGAATATGAAAGAACGAGTTGAAAATTTAAGAGGTAATTTTAAAGTAGAATCATCAATAAATAACGGTTGTTTGTTAGTAGCCGAAATTCCAAAAAATTAATATGTATGTAAATAAATATATCCGGGTATTGATAGCAGATGATCATACATTATTTCGAAATGGTATAATGAGCCTTTTAGAAAGTGAAAAGGATATTTATATTGTCGGCGAAGTAGATAATGGAAATGATTTATTCAATAAATATTTCGAGATAATGCCCGACATTGTTTTAGCTGATATTTCCATGCCGGAGAAATCAGGTTTGGAAGCGGCAAAAGAAATTAAAGAAAAAGACTATAAAGCTAAAATACTTTTTCTTTCAATGCATGAAGAAGATGAATATATATATCATTGTTTAAAAGCAGGCGGTATGGGTCTAATAAATAAGAATATTACTAGAGGCGAACTTATTTTAGCAATAAAAAAAGTATCCGAAGGTGCAAATTATTTCAGAAATAATTTAAGTGAAGAACTGATAAAACGTATATATAACAAATATGAGCGCACATTATATAAAAAACCGGCTTTAGCGAAAGATTCCCTTACTCCCAGGGAAGAAAGTGTTCTTAGGTTAATCGGAAGAGGACTTACAAGTAATGAAATTGCTCAAAAATTAAGTATAAGCAGGCGAACGGTTGATTCCTTCCGGGCAAGCATTATGCAAAAATTAAATATTAAAAATTTACCCGAATTAATAAAATATGCAATTAGATATTTAAATGGCAGTTAATAATTTAATTTTATTAGTATGCTATACCAATACATAAATCTTTGATAAGTCCTAAATTAAACAATATGTATTAATGCTGAATCTTTAGATAGATAAATATACCTATTATATAGGTATGATTACCGATTTCTTTCTTTAAGAAATAATATATCTTAATACCTCACTATTTAAAGGAGGTTCACAATGAAAACCGCATTAAAAATATTTTTGTTTTTAATATTTTTATGTAATTATTATTTCTTAAATGCACAGGAGGTAGGTGTAATTTACAGTAAATCGGAAGCTGTCCAAAAATTTGGTGAAGCAAAAAATTCAGTTGAAATGCCTAGTGACCAACTGGAAAATTTATTAAAGAATTCAGGTAATTATGTAATGTTTAATATTGTTGATAAAAATTTATATATTTTAGATGAAAATAGAAAACCATTATTCCCGGATAGTATTTCTGTTAAAGCTGACGAAGTATTTAAATTATTAAGTGTCTCAAAAGTATTGGAATTACTTAAACAAGGTCAAAGTCAACAAACTTTTTTTGAAAATAGGGGAAATGTTTTTTCAATTACAAATGGTAATTATACCTTGGAGCAGTCTGCATTATGTCCTCCATTTTGTAAACAATAAATGACAATACCTTATATACTCTTTATTACTAGTGTTTTAATATGGTTATTTCCTCCATTCCGACAGCGTAAAACTGAATATTTTTTATATTTTCTAATTTTAGCAATTGCCGATCCACTAAGTGTACTTATTTATTTTACTTTATCAATTAAAATTGTTCAAGTTAATTTTTTAATTACTTTTTTTTTAATTCTCTCTTTGTGTGATTTTAAAATGTTAAAGAGAAATTGGATAATTGTAATTTTAATATTTTTTATCCTCTTAGCGGCAGTATCTGATTTCCAGTTAAAAGCCATACAGGGAATAAAAATCTTTTTAAGTTTAATTGTATTATTCATTATCTTAAAAAATACTTTACTATATTTCAATAAAAATCAGACAATAAGTCTATTCTTTTTAGTTTTTATCATGTATCAAATTACAATCATAATAAAATATATTTTTGTATTTTCGGGAACAAAAACCGGTGTGGTTTATTTTTATACAACTACATTTTTTGAATATTTTATAGGAATATACTTTTCTCTTTTTAATATAAGAAACAGTCCAAAATTCAAGTTAATAAGAGAATAAGTATAAATTAGATTGATTATTTTGGTTTCTTCCAAATTGATGTGATAATCAGTTACTGGATGCGATTCTCTCTAACCTCGGAAAATTTTTAATGATAGTGCTCGGTATATTCACTTTTGCCTTTTCCTCAAGCAAATGGATTAATTCAAATGCATTTGCTACACCATCCCCCTGTGGATGATTATTCATTATTACATAAACTTCTTTAACATTTTCCTGCACTGATTTTATCTTTTGTTCTATTTCAATTAATTCACCGGGAGAATAAAGATATTTATATCTTTCGCTTTGCTCATTATAGGTTTGCTTCTTGCCAAAATTATTAATTGATTTTTTCCAGCCTTCAATATTCCTTCCGTGAAAACGAATATATATTTTATTATTTGTAATTATTGGTTCAAAAGGAACCGATTCTCCTATTTGAGGCTGATCGATTATGCAGAAAGTAATATCCAATCCGTTAAAAAGTTCTATTGCTTTTTTATTTAACCACGATTTATGCCTTACTTCTACAAACAAATTATAATTCTGGAAAATATCTTTTAGCCTGTTTAAGTAAGCAGCCGAAGAAATACTAAAATAAAAGGAATATGGAAATTGAATCAATAAACCTCCAAGCCTTTCAGCTCTTGATAAAATATCAAGATTAAAAATCATTGCTTTAATTTTTTGATCATCAAAATTTTTTTTATGTGTAAAGTCTTGGTGAAGCTTCAAAGTGAATAAGAAATCATCTACACCTTCTATTTTTTTCAGCCATCCGCTAACAATTCTTGGATCCAAATAAGCGTAGTAAGTTGCATTTACTTCAACGCAATTGAAATGGTTGGAGTAAAACTGCAGCCAATCAAATCCGTTTGTTTGGTTTTTAGGGTAGAATACAGGTACCCAATCTTTGTAAGACCAGCCTGCAGTACCGATATAAAATTTGGGCATGAATAATCCCCTCTCTTATTAATTGAATGTTAAAAATTACAAAAAAAAATTAAAAAAATTAAAACTAAATCACTCCCCCCAAATATTCCTATTATTTCATTAAAAACCATCTTGTTACGAGAATTTGAAATTATTAGATTTGAATAATGAGAATCTTCTTAAATCTTCAATTGTATACACTTCTCTATTTATTATGTCTCTTTGATATAATACCCATAAATGCACAGCAAATTAGACTAAGAAATAACGTAAATTCCTTAATTTCTGGATATAATAATTCATTAAATTCAGTCTCATTATCAAACCTTAGTGCATTCGGTAACCTTACTTCAAGCAGATCTTTATTAAATATTTCCGGTTCAACAGAGCCAGATTTAAATATATTCTGCAATTTAGGAAATAATATTTTAAATAGTTTTAAAGGTGATAATCTCTATCTCCATTTGGCAGGTTTTGCATCGACATTTCTTATAGTATCAAGCAATACTGATTATTATGTTGAAAACTTTTTTAACAAACATGAGGAATATGGCAATTTCGCCCGGCCGGTTATTAGAATGGGCATGTATTTTCCAATCGTTGTAGGTGGTTCACTCTATGCTTATGGTAAATTGGGACACGATAACCAAGCTGTCGGAGCATCATTTGCAGTTTTACAATCTAGTTTAATTGCTTTTTTATATAATTCATTATTAAAAGCTGTCACAGGCCGTTCCCACCCAGATTGGAGAAATAATACCGATATGGAAAGTTTAAGCAAAAAATTTAGATTTGGATTTATGAGAGGCGGAATATTTTGGGGCTGGCCTTCTGGTCATACTTCATCTACAATGGCTGTAGTTTCAGCTTTAACAAATTTTTACCCCGATAAAACCTGGTTAAAGATTGCCGGTTACAGTTATGTAGCTTATATTATTTTTGCTGTTTCTTCTCTTAACCGGGGAGGAATGCACTGGTTTTCCGATGCAATTGCCGCAGCATTTATGTCTTATGCTATAGGTTCTACTGTAGGGAAATATTACAGAAGTCAATTCAAGAATTCTCCGAATATTCAATCCGGTTCAGAAAAATTTACCCCCAATCCTGGCTTAAGTTTTACAATTTGTTTTTAATATCAAAAACAAAAATAATTGCATCTTGAATATTGATTAATGATTTTTATTTAAGAAATTTTGGAAAAGTGAAAATCAAAAATTATCAATTGACTATATCCCGGAATCAAAAAAAGTTATTTTATGCATGAACGAGTGAGATTTTAATCAGTATATCCCCACTTTTTCTTATTAGCTTCAACTTCTCCCGGGGTTGGCATTTTCTTTTCCTCATCCCGTTTTGGCACAAATCTTTGTTTGCCTACGATCCTTGCGTTCAATTCTATATCGTTTTCAAAAATATCGGGGATCAAATCTTCTTCAAAAATTGCTTCCCACGGGCATTCAGGTACACAAGCATTGCAATCTATGCATTCATCGGGATCAATTAACAGCATACTTTTAGGGATATCCGGATCATCCCCGGAATATTCATAAATACAATCAACCGGACAAACTTGGGTACATGCAACATCTTTACAATCCAAACAAAGTTTTGTTATTATATATGCCATTAATTTCTCCTTAACAAATTTTGATAGTTATAATAAAATAATAAAAAGTAATTAATTAATAAAAAGGATATATCAAATTAAATCCTGCAAAACTATTCTTTTACCGGCTTTTTAATTTTAGCATTAAGAGAAATAGAGCTAATTGCAAAATCAATACTTTCCATCTGTTCATTAGTTAAAGATGTAACAACATAAGTTAATTTATGTCTATTTTCAATTAATTTATTATCTATAAAAGAAGCATTATTAACAATTATTTTTAAGATATTTTCGGGATTATTTAAGTCAATTTTTTCACCATCGGTAAATCTATAAATAACATAATTAAAAACTGATTCCTTAATAGGTTTTGACCATTTTAAGATTCTGCTTGAATCATTTCCTTCAACAATCAAGTTTGAAGGAGCAGGGGGATTACTAAAGTTTTTCCATTTCATCACTGGAACAAAAGCCGGGTATTTAAAAAAAGAATTTTTCAAAGTATCCGTTAAACCGGAATAATTTTCAGCTATTGATTTTGCTCTATAGAAAACAATGCCATCAACATTTTGTGATTGTCTTGTCATCCTAATCTCATCATACAATTCCGAAGGCGATCCATTCCAATCCGGAGAAGTCATTTTAATCGAAGATAATCCAGCATAAATTTGCCTCTCGTCCTTTATTGAAGCCCACCAGGGAAGCAGCTTTTTAAAGTCGGCATACTTATTCCCTATTTCCCAATAAAGCTGGGGAATAATATAATCAACTGTTTTTTCTTTTATCCATGTTAAAGGATCACAATATATTTTGTCATAGGAATTGAATCCCCTTGTATTTGCATACTTATTTTCAACAATTCCAAAAGGGCTAACTCCAAATTGAATTTTTGGGTTTGTTTTATTTATTGCATTATAGACTTTTGCAATCATCGAATTGATATTATTCCTTCGCCAATCATCGATATTTGTAAACTTTCCCTTATAAGTTCTAAATGTTGCCGAATCTTCATTGGTTATTTGAGGAGAATATGGATAAAAATAATCATCAAAATGAATCCCGTCTACAGGATATTTAGAAACTATATCCGTTACAATTTTAACAATATAATTTGTTACTTCAGGGATACCCGGATTTAGTATTTTAAGCTTTCCAAATTGCAACATCCATTCCGGATGTGTTTTTGAAATATGATTCTTTGAGTTTACATACGAGCTTGTATCTTTAACTGCTCTATAAGGATTTATCCATGCATGCAGTTCCATACCCTTTGAATGAGCTTCTTTAATTGCAAATTCCAAAGGATCATAAAAAGGATCAGGGGCTTTCCCCTGTTTGCCGGTTAACCAAAAAGACCATGGTTCAAAAGAAGACTTGTATATTGCATCACATTCCGTCCGAACCTGGAAAAATATTGTATTTATCCCTGCAGCTTGCAGTTTATCAAATAATCCCACAAGTTCACTTATCTGCTCGCCAGATGTTTCTGTTGGAGAGGACGGCCAATCAATATTTTCAACTACAGCCACCCATACTCCCCGCATTTCCCGCTTTGGATACTGCTGTGAAAAGATATTATTAAAACTAATTAGAGAAAAAATAAAAATCAGATATATTTTGTTTTTCATATAATAAAATATTTTTAAAATTTATATTTTTATTTAAATTTAAAATATAATCTTATAAGAAAGAATAAATATTTAATGGATAAGAAGAAAGTGTTATTTGTTTGTCTCGGAAATATTTGCAGATCACCTGCCGCTGAAGGTATAATGAAATCTATTGTAAAAAAAAATGATTATGAAAAACAAATTGAAATTGATTCTGCAGGAACTATTGATTATCATGCCGGTGAACAGCCCGATGCACGAATGAAATCATCTGCAAAAAAAAGGGGGTATATATTAGATAGTATTGCCAGAAAATTTAATCCGGATGTTGATTTCGATTCTTTCGACTATATTGTTGCAATGGATAATGAAAATTATTATACATTATTGGAATTGGATCAGGATGGAAAGTATATTGATAAAATCCATAAGATGATAGAATTTTCTTCACTTGAGGATGTTGATGAAGTTCCTGATCCGTATTTTGGTGGTTCTTCAGGCTTTGAAATAGTTCTGAATATTTTGGAAGATGCCTCTTCCGGCTTATTTAATGGAATTAAGGAAGATATTGAATTCGAGAATAAAAAATAAAATCGAAGATGAATTAAAGACATCGATTATTTCATTAAACTCACTTTCCGGCGGCTGCATCAGCAATGCTTATAGGATAAAAACAGCTGATGATAGGGCTTATCTTCTAAAAATTAATGATACCCATGAAGGAGATATGTTTTTAAAAGAAGCTAACGGGCTTATTGAGTTAAAAAAATCTGGTGCTATAAAAGTGCCTGAAGTGATAATGGCTGAAAGAAATTTTATTCTTTTAGAGTTTATTAACTCTTCAAATAAATCAAAATCTTTTTCACGGGATTTTGGAATAAAATTTTCGATGATGCACAAATACAATTCTAAAACATTCGGCTTTTTTGAAGACAACTACATCGGAGCAAACCCGCAGTTAAATATACCGGAGAAAGATGAGCAGACCAACTGGATAAAATTCTATTTTAACAAAAGAATTTTATACCAGTTTAAGCTCGCAGAAAAAAATGGTTTTGCAACTGAAGAGTTAATGCAGGGAATTTCTAAACTAGAAAACAAAATTGAAGAAATATTATCCGGTTCCGAAGAACTACCATCGTTATTACACGGGGATTTATGGAGCGGAAATTATATGGTTGATGAAAACGGTGATGCATGTTTGATTGATCCTGCCGTTTACTATGGGCATCGTGAGGCAGATCTTGGAATGACAAGGCTATTTGGCGGATTTAGTTCGGAATTTTATAATTCATATAATGAAAATTTTCCCCTTCGGGAAGGTTATAATTACAGGGAAAATATTTATAAACTATATCATGTCTTAAATCATTTAAATTTATTTGGAAGAGGATATTATCAGCAAGCAATTTCACTTATTTATTCCTACTTATAAAATTCAATCGCAAAAAACCCGGTTTCCAAAAGAAACCGGGTTTATATAATTTTTATTTAATATCTAACAATTCCACATCAAAAATTAAAGTTGAATTTGGTGGAATTTTTCCAACAGGTCTATTTCCATAAGCCAAATCTGGAGGGATAATAAACCTTGCTTTAGCACCCTTATTTAAAAACCGAATCCCTTCGTCCCAACCCGGAATAACTCGATGCGCACCTACAGTAAAAGTAAATGGTTCATCCCGTTCTACCGAACTATCAAATTTTGTGCTGTCTTTTAGCCATCCGGTATAATGGACAGTTACCACATCTCCTGAATCAGCGGTTCTACCTGTTCCCTCCTGAACTATAATATATTTTAAACCGCTTTTGGTTGATTTCATTTTTGTCGTATCAACATTCCACATTGAGACTGTAATTTTATCTTTAACATTTAAAAGTTGAATGTCAATCTTTAGATTACTATTTGGCGGTATCACAGGTCTAATACCTGTTTTGCCGTAAGCTAATCTTGCAGGTATTATTATTGTTCTGGTTCCTCCAGTTTTCATCCCCTCTATCCCTTCATCACTGCCTTTAATAAAGTTTCCTTCTCCAAGAACAAATTTATAAGGTTTGCCGGTCGTCCACGAATCTTCTATTTTTTGTCTTATTTTTGATGAATCTTTAGACCAATCGCTAAAATCATCAGACGAGTCTTTCATTACCCAAACTCTGAAATTTACAGTAATGAAACTCCCCTTTTGTGCAATTTTTCCCACCCCTACCGTATCATCAACATAATGTAAACCCGACTCTTTCTTTTTAATTTCAGGTTTGTTGCTGCAGCCAATAACTATTAAAAACATCATGCTGAGTGCAAAAATTATTTTCATAATATTCCTTTAATTGTTAATTAGATTACGATTGAATATTTCTTTATATTCTTTAATTGAAAGAATAAACATAACGAAATTTATTAATAATGAGTATTAATTATAAAAGAATTTTAGTGCTTTTTTTAATACCGGTTGTTTTTTTAACCTTCCAAAATAATTTGATAAATACCAAATCCATCTTACCAATAAAAAAGAAGAACTATATTTCTGATACAAGCAATATTATTGTAGACAGTAATTGTTCGCTTCAAGAAGCTTTATCGGGAATTGATATTTCTATCAGCATAAAAAAATTACTAACCATTGTGAATGTTTATTATTATTCATTTGATGGTAAACTTCACAAAGGACAAATTGTAATAAATAAAGAATTAGTAAGAGATATTAAAGATATTTTTAAACTAATAAGAGAAAAAAAATTCCCAATAAAAAAAGTTATCCCGATTTCCAAATATAATTGGAATGATGAAACATCAATGGAAGATAACAATACATCTGCTTTTAACTACAGAAAAATAAAAGGGACAAAAAAGCTTTCCTATCATGCAACCGGAAGAGCAATTGATATAAATCCTAAATTAAATCCACGAATTAAAAGTGGCAGGGTAATACCTAAAGGTTCTTTCTATAATAAAAAAGTACCCGGCACCATATTAAAATCATCCTTCATTGTTAAATTTTTTTTAAAAAATGGCTGGGACTGGGGAGGCAATTGGAAACATTCCAAAGATTACCAGCATTTTGAGAAACGCTGATTTTATATTTTAAACTTGCCTATATTTATTTATTACAGCTGATTTATTAACTATTTTGTCATTTTATTATATTAGATTTAATTATTTAGGGGAAAATCAATAAATATTTAAATTAATGTAATACTTCTCAAGATTAATAAAAATTAATTAAATATATCTTGACAAATGCCTTAGAATATAATAAATTATACCCCATATTTCTAAATTATTAAGGTTATATATTATAATTATAATAATAGTTTAGGTTTCTTACCGATTGACCACATGGTCATAACAAGAAGATTTAAAAATAAGCAGATACAATTTTTCCAACTATACGAATTGTAAGGAAATGATTTTTTAGAAGATGTGATTTTTTCATTAACCTTTTACAAAAGATTTAGTGTTTATTTCAAAATCAATAACAATAATCAAGGAGAAAAAATGAAAAAAATAGAAGCCGTGATAAGACCTCATAAACTTGACGAGGTTAAGGAAGCCTTAGTTGAAGCTGGCATTAAGGGCATGACCATTCTGGAAGTAAGAGGGATTGGCCGGCAGAAAGGTCAGACTGAGATTTACCGTGGATCGGAATACCACATTGATTTTGTACCTAAAATTTTACTTCAAGTTGTTGTTACAGACGATAAGCTAGAAAAAGCTTTATCAATTATTATATCTCAAGCTAAAACTGGCCAAGTAGGTGACGGTAAAATATTCGTCTCTACTATAGACGAAGCAATAAGGGTTAGAACCGAAGAAGCTGGTGAAAGCGCAATCAACTAGTTTAATAACCTTTAATAATTTGAAAGAATTAATTTTATGAAAATATATAAATCAACAATACCATCTGGAAAGTTCTTTTATATTACACTTTGTAGTGTTTTAATTTTGTACAGTAATAATTATTCTCAAAGCGATAGTACAAAATCTAATATTCAAATTAGCGGCTATATAGATACTTATTTTAGTGAAAATTTTAATAAACCCCCGGATCGTTTAAATACTTACCATGTATTCGATGCAAATGAAAACCAGTTTAATTTAGGAATGGCAAAATTAGTCATTCAAAAAGCTGCAAGCCCGGTCGGGTTCAAAATAGATCTTGCGTATGGACCATCAATAGATATAGTAAATACTGATGCTACTCTTGCCGGTGCCCCTTCATTAAGAAATGTTGAAGATGCTTATTTAACAGCAACAATTCCATGGGGAAAAGGTTTGACAATCAATGCCGGGAAATTAGTAACTCATATGGGTGGCGAAGTAATTGAAGCCCCGGCGAATGTCAATTATAGTCGTTCTATACTTTTTGGCTATGCAATACCATTCGACCATATAGGAGTATCTGCCTCTTACCCCTTTACAGATAATTTTTCTGGGACTCTTTATTTATACAATGGTTGGAATATTGTAAATGATAACAATACTGATAAAACCTTTGGTGCTGAGCTTGCTTTTTCACCTTCTTCAAATTTGGGCTTAATTTTTAATTATATCGGAGGAGCTGAAATGGCCAATATGACTAACAAAACGCAGGTATTTGAAGGAATATTGAATTATCAAATAACTAGTTCATTCTCTCTATCTATAGACTATAACTATGGACAATATAGTAATACTCCTAATGATGTTTTAATTTGGAGCGGCATATCTGGCATATTAAAATATAGTTTAAACGACTTCAATTCTATTGCTGTTCGAGGCGAACTTTATAACGATGTTGATGCTTTTACTACCGGGGTAGCTCAAAAACTCTCTGAATTTACTTTTACTTATGAGCACGATTTCACGTCTGACTTTTTCGTCAGGCTTGAGTACAGACTTGATTCATCAAGTCCGGCTCAACAAGGTGTACATGTTTTTGAGGACGCAAGCGGCAATTTAGTTAACGATAGCCAGAGCACAGCCCTCATTGGTGCGGTTTATTCATTCTAACTAAAATTCGAAATCAATACCTATTATTTTTAATAAACAAAAGGAGTGAAAATGACTAGGTCTAAGTTCATAAATACTTTATTATATGTCTTTATGATTATTACTCTGCTAACTATACTTATGCCGAAAGATACATATGCCCAATCACCGGATCCCGGTGGAACTAAAACGGGAACCATAGCAGATGTACCGGCAGCAAAACCTGGCTCGCCTACTATTTCAGAAATCGGTGATGCCGCAGGTCATAATCATGTTGCTATTAATTTTATGTGGACTCTTATTACAGGTTTCCTTGTAATGTTTATGCAAGCTGGTTTTGCAATGGTTGAGGCTGGTCTGACACGTGCAAAGAACGTAGCTCATACGATGGCAATGAATTTTATGATATATCCTTTGGGAATGCTTGGATTTTACGTATGTGGATTTGCTTTCATGTTTGGTGGACTTGGCGCTATTGGTACGATGGGAGGTTACGCGGGATTAAGCAATGAGATTACACTAAACCTTTTTGGAAAACCCTTTGGATTAATCGGCTGGAGCGGTTTCTTATTACAGGGATCCGGCTATGATGTAGCAGTCTTTACTCTATTTCTTTTTCAAATGGTATTTATGGACACAACTGCAACCATTCCAACCGGTGCCGCAGCTGAGCGCTGGAAGTATTCTGCATTCATGATATACGGGGTATTTATAGGTTCAATAATGTATCCTATTTTCGGTAATTGGGTGTGGGGCGGTGGTTGGCTTGCTCAACTAGGCGTAAACTTTGGTCTTGGGCATGGTCATGTTGATTTTGCCGGCTCATCAGTGGTTCATATGCAAGGAGGCGTCATCGGTTTAATTTATGCATGGTTATTAGGACCTCGTCATGGTAAATACAATAAAGACGGAAGTGTTAACCCGGTTCAGCCTCATAGTATTCCTATGGCAATCATTGGTACCTTTATTCTTGCTTTTGGTTGGTTTGGTTTCAACCCAGGTTCAACTCTTGCCGGTACGGATTTGCGCATAAGTGTTGTGGCTGTAAATACAATGATCGCTAGTGCAACCGGTGCATTGGCTGCTACTTTATGGATGTGGTGGTTCCGTACAAAAAAACCGGATCCATCAATGATGGCTAATGGTATGCTGGCAGGACTTGTAGCTATTACTGCTCCTTCTGCTTTTGTAAGTGCTGGGGGTGCAGCATGGATCGGTTTAATAGCTGGAGTTCTAGTAGTAGAATCTGTATTCTTCTTTGATAAACGTGGAATTGATGATCCTGTTGGTGCTATTTCTGTACATGGTGTAAACGGTGCTTGGGGATGTCTTTCAATTGGATTATTTGCAGATGGAACTTATGGTGACGGATGGAATGGCGTCCCGGGAACTATTAGAGGATTATTCTATGGAGCAGGGATGAATCAGTTCTGGGCCGAATTGATTGGTGTTATAACCTGCTTCGTTACCCTTTCTGTTCTGGCATACATAGTATATAAAATTGCAGATGTTCTTGTTGGTAATCGAGTTGAACTTGCAACTGAAATTGATGGGCTCGACATCCCTGAAATGGGCATTTTAGGTTATAACGGGTTCGAGATGGATAAATTAGCTGAAACTACTCATCCCAAATGAGCATAAGATTTAATTTAAAAAGCTATGAGATAAGATTATTCACATGGCAAAAATTTTAATATTGAAAGGAAATTGGTTATGGATAAATCGATGATTATGATTTTTATTTCATTAACAGCCATAATTGTAGGATATGTAATAGGTTTCTGGTTCGGTACAATCCAAAATGCTGCACTAATTAGGAATAAAAAAAAATACGAGAGTGGAAAATTAAAAAACGGATTTTTTTTAATGCCTGGTTCAATGGGCCGTATTGCAATGCTGCTTATAATATTAGTAGTTATTCAATTTGCAATACCAATGTTCTTCCAGGGAAATATTCAATGGATTTTATCTGCCGGAATAATATTAGGATATGGCTGGACATTTGTAAAACAGCTTCGTAACCGTACTATATATCGCGGTTGAAAACTTTATGCTAATTAAAAAAATATGAATTAGTTGTAGTAACTCTACACACTTGTATTCTCCTCAGAGAGGCGGTAGACATTCTTTTAATCTAAAGAACTCCGTTTGCCGTCTTTATTTTTCAATTATTAAGATTTATTAATAATTTTTTGTATATTACCTTAGATTATTATATATTTATCATATCTTTCCTTATCTATTTAATTTTTCATTCATAATTTTAAAAATATTTAATAAAATAAGTACATTTATTAATAAATTTAGGGAGAAGATTCATGAAAAAAATCGAAGCAATTGTACGTCCTCACAAACTTGAAGAAATCCATAATGCTCTTCAGGAAAAAGGTTTTACCGGGCTTACTGTTTCTGAAGTTAGAGGCTATGGAAGACAGAAAGGTCATAAAGAAATATACCGCGGTTCAGAATACCAGATAGAATTTGTGCCGAAAATTAAGCTGGAATTGATTTGTAGCGACAGTAATGCAGAAAAAGCTCTAGAAATAATTATATCAAAAGCCAAAACAGGTGAAGTCGGTGACGGTAAAATATTTATCATTCCCATGGAAGACATAATTCGAATTCGAACTGAAGAATCGGGTGAAGGAGCTCTTTAATTCATCAAAAATTAGCATTTCAAAAAAAATAAAGGGAAAATAAAAATGGAATATAAAATAGTAATGGATACAATTTGGGTTCTTTTTACTGCAATGCTTGTATTCTTTATGAATCTTGGATTTGCAATGGTCGAATCCGGATTTGCACGTAGTAAAAATGCCGTAAATATTTTATCTAAAAACTTCATTGTTTTTGCAATTTCATCTCTCGCATTTTGGATAATTGGCTGGGGATTAATGTTTGGCAATGGAAATGATATTATCGGTTTGCACGGTTTATTTTCTTTAGGTGGTGCAGATAATAGCCCCGCTACAGGTAATAATTATTCAGGAGTTTATTCAGCTATAAGTTGGGCTACAGTTCCACTTCTTGCAAAGTTTTTTTTCCAGCTTGTGTTTGCAGGAACGGCTGCTACAATAGTTTCCGGGGCAGTTGCCGAAAGAATTAAATATTTATCTTTCATTATTTTTTCATTTGTACTCGTTGCGATTATGTATCCCACAACTGGACATTGGATTTGGGGCGGAGGCTGGCTGGCTAATTTAGGCTTTTTTGATTTCGCTGGATCAACGGTGGTTCATTCAGTAGGCGGATGGGCAGCATTAGCCGGAGTAATTATTCTTGGGCCCAGAATCGGAAAATTTAGAGATGGTAAAATATTCCCTATTCCAGGTCATAACATGACTTCGGCAACATTGGGTGCATTGGTCCTTTGGCTTGGCTGGTTTGGATTTAATCCCGGAAGCACAATGGCAGCAGATCCGGAAAGCATTGCACGAATTTGTATAACTACAAATAGTGCGGCAATTGCCGGAATATTAACATCAACAGGGATTGCCTGGATAGTACTTGGTAAACCGGATTTAAGTATGACTATTAATGGCTGCTTAGCCGGATTAGTTGCCATTACAGCGCCATGCGCTTATGTAAGTGTCGGAAGTGCACTAATAATCGGAGCTATTGCCGGAATTTTAGTGGTTTTTGCCGTTATAGGTTTTGATAGAATAAAAATTGATGATCCGGTTGGTGCATTAGCTGTTCATTTGGTTAATGGAATTTTCGGTACTCTTGCATTAGGTTTTTTTGCCGAAGACAGTTTTATGCCCGGAACAACAGGCAATGGATTATTTTTCGGCGGCGGGTTTAGTCTTTTATTGCATCAGCTTATTGGAGTAATTACGGTTGGTGCGTTTACTTTTGCAATTTCTTTTCTGGTTTGGTCAATTTTGAAAAAGACAATGGGGATAAGAGTATCAGAATCAGAAGAATTGGAAGGACTGGATATGGGAGAACATGGATTGGAAGCATATCCTGATTTCGAAAAAGCAGTATCATATAATTAATATTTTCTATAACCCGGTGATTAGGATTCACTCTCACCGGGTTTATTCCATAATCTTAGTAAGACAGTTAAGTATTGATAATGGCTCAAGAACATTTGAATTAATTACTCAAACCTTTTAAACCAATCATATTGTTATTAAATCTGTCGTGAAGTAACCCCAACAGTTAAATTCAAAAATAAATGGATAATCAAAATCAAATTTCATCTGTGTTATTTTTCACTTTTTTCTTTTAAAAAAATAATAGTGACAAATAACATTAAACGAAGCATTATTAATAATTATATTTTTACAGATTATTTTTATTATATCAAAGGAAGGATCACTATGAAAAGGATAGTTTTTTTTATAGCAATATTTTTATCGGTTCTTTTAGTGGCCTGTCAGAATAAAAATCAACAGCCAGGCAATTCAATGACTGATACAACCATGAACAAAGATACCAGTAAAATTTCACTAGATATGAATTTCTTAAATGAAGCTGCTCAAGGCGGTATGTTTGAAGTTCAATTAGGAAAGATAGCAGAAGAAAAGGCTCATTCAAAAGATGTTAAAGATTTTGGTAAAATGATGGTCACGGATCATTCAAATGTTAATGATACGCTAAGAAATCTTGCACAGCAACATAATATAACCCTTACGGATACTTTAAGTAAAGATAATCAGGAAATAATTAACAATATGTCTAAATTATCCGGTAGAAAATTTGACAAAGAATATGTTCCTTTAATGGTCAAGGATCATACTAATGATATAGCAAAATTTAAAGATGAAGTGCAAAATGCTTACTCATCCGAAGTTAGAGAATGGGCATCCAATACATTACCTGTTTTACAAAAACATCTTGATCGAATTGAAGATATACAAAAAACAATGAAATAGTGAACAAAAAATAGCCGGCATGAACTTCAACGTCGGCTATTTTAATGTATTAATTATTCTGAACTTTTATTTTACCGATACTATTAAATTTAGTATCAAAGGTATAATCGTAATCTTTGGTTTTTATAAGTATATAATCTTTTGCGGCATCACATTCCTGAATACCCGATTCAATACGATATTCGCCCATTTTTAAAAAATGGGGATTGTATGTATAAAGATTATCTCCTTCTTTTGTAATTATATAACCATCAGCAGGAATATATTCGTTAAGATCCGACCTAATATACTTATCACCGATTTTATTGAATCTCGTGTCATAAGTATAAAGGTGAGTGCCTTCTTTTGTTAAAATGTAATCATTCGTAAAAAATTCTTTTTCCAAATTAGTTGTAATTTGTTTTCTCCCGAGCTGATTAAACTTTGTATCGAAAATATAGTAAGAATCGTCTTCTTCATTTGGGTTTACAGGTATCCCCGTATCAGTTAAATTTACTTCCTTTGTAACAATATAATTATCAGGGGTTACTACTTCTTTCAAATACTGGTTAGCCAGCCTGTCATTCAATTTTTGGAAATATTTATCATAAGCTGCAATGGTCATATCATCCATAATTAAAACATAATTATCTGTAGCCCAGTATTTTTTTACCTGCGGTGTTAATGAGAAACTGCCAAGAATTTTAAAATTTTTATCATATGTTTCAATATTGTTATTCTCAACAACCAGTATGTAATTATCAGTTACTTTATAATTATTATCATTAAAATTAGGAGGTATCCCCTTTCTACCTAATTCTTTCATTGTACTGTCATAACTAACAAGATAGCCGTTTTTCTCTTTCATGACTATAAAATTTTGAACCGGGATATAATTCATAACATTAACAGCATTAAGCATTTGTCCAATCGTGTTAAAGTTTCTGTCTACAATGGTAATGTTTGTACCGTCATCTAAAATAATATAATTGTAATTGCCCCCTTTTTTTAAAATCTGTTGAGCATTAAGATCAATCAAAGAAATAAAAAAAATAACGGAAAAAATAAAGACTTTAGTTTTCATGTCTATAACCTGAAGTGTTTATTAAATGATTTGGTTTATTAAAACTTAATTTTATTAATTCTAATAATCAAATAAAAAAATGTAAACAGGAAAATTCGTAATAACTTTTTTACCATCCTTTCTTTTTACGTAAATAAATAATATGTGCTATGTGATGTTTTCCATGCCACGCATATTGTGCAAGCACCCAATCCAGCTCAACTTTTCCTAATTCTGGATGGATATAAGATTTTTTAAAATCTTCCGGTCTCATTGATTTTATTAAAATGCTCCATCTTTTATGGAGTGTTTGAAATAAATTCAAGGAAACATCTATTGGTGTTTGCGAATAATCTTTTAATTCAGCCCATTTCTTTTCATCGTAAGTCTTAACTGTAGGATTGTCTTCGGTTAGCGCTAATTTGAAACGAACAAAAGCATTTATGTGGCTGTCGGGAAGATGATGAACAACTTGTCTTACAGTCCATCCTCCTTCTCTATAAGGAGTATCGAGTTGTTTTTCTGATAATCCTTTAATTGCTTCTTTTAGATTACTTGGGGCCAATTCAATTTCTGAAATAAATATTTTCCTTTGTGTATCATCAGCTTTCTTCTCATAAACAAATTTTCCGATAGGATAACGTTCATCAATCTTTTCTCCAGGCATAAATTAATTCCTTTGGTTCTTAATTAAATGTGATAAACTGGTAAATAAGAGTAAGACATTATTATGGTCAAATTATTATCTATTCTAGTAACAATTTTCTAATTGATATGTACTGGTCTGCACAATAATTATTTTAAGAAAACGAAGATTAATCACAGCAAAGAAATTCTTTTGTTACAAAATTAAATATAAAATTTTCTAAAAACTTATTTATATGTTAGATAAAATATTTTGGGAACTTTTAAAAGAGATTAAAACAATAAATATTACTGCGTGTTCCAAAACACAAAATTCAAAAATTTTCAGTATCGGTAAAGGTAAAGTAAAAGTTAATATAATTACTCCGACAACAATTAAATTTATTGAATTTGGAATGTGGGGCTATGTTTATGAAAAAAATGTGGAAATACAGTTTAAGAATATTTATTTATGGAGATACAATGAAGATAAATCTTTGATAACTTTGGAACACTTAAGATATGGTGAGAATAACCCGTTTTTTCTGTTTAATCTAATACCTGTAAAAAATGAATTATTAAGATCATCTTCTGCTATACTATGCGGTAATGATAATTATACTGCCGAAATAAAATTAAAAGAACATTCTTTTATATTAAAAAGTTTTGTGAATGGTCCGAATAAAAATGAAGAAATTTTATATTTTTATTCATGAATAAAAAAATATTTTGATAAAAGTATCCCCTGATATTGACATAATAACTTTAAAGAATTATCTTTATCCACAATGAAAAAAGAACTTAAATATATTACAAGGAAACTAAACTTTATGGCGATGTGTCATTGTTGTATGATGATGTGTAATCATACAGAAGGGACACAGCCTATTTAAAAAATAAATTTTGTAGACTGAGCCCTTCCGAATAATTCGAGAAGGGCTTTTTTATTACAAAAAAAAGTAAATACATATAGCTCTTATCGAGAAAGGTTGAGGGATCAGGCCCGGTGAAACCTTGGCAACCACTCCGGTTTTTTATCCGGAGGTTTTGGTGCTAACTCCTGCCCTGTGACGCATTAGCGGAACAAAAGGGAAAGATGAGAGAAGAATTTAAAAACCTCTTCGATGAATCTTTCTCGAAGAGGTTTTTTATTTATAGTCGATTAATTAAAAGAATAAAATAAAAGTGAATTTAGCAAACATATCTAAATACATAAAGAAAGGATAGAACAATGAGTACAAACGGAAAGGGACGCAATTACAAATTCGAGACACTGCAGTTGCACGCAGGTCAAGAACCGGATCCGACAACAGGTTCGAGGGCAGTACCGATTTATCAGACAACATCATATAATTTTAATGATGCACAGCATGCTGCCGATCTATTCGGGCTTCAAAAGTTTGGAAATATATATACCAGGATAATGAATCCAACTACTGATGTATTTGAAAAAAGAATTGCTGCACTTGAAGGCGGTGTTGCTGCACTAGCAACTTCTTCGGGACAAGCAGCACAATTTGTTGCAGTTACAACAATAGCTCAAGCCGGTGAAAATATCGTTTCAACAAGTCTTCTTTATGGCGGAACATATAACCAGTTTAAAGTTACCCTCCCCCGCCTTGGAATAAATGTAAAATTTGTCGACGGAGATAACCCTGCAGATTTTGAAAAATTAATCGATCCGAAAACAAAAGCTTTATATATTGAAACAATCGGTAATCCAAGATTAAATATACCCGACATAAAACAAATTGCTGAAATAGCTCATCGTCATGGAATTCCTTTAATTGTTGATAACACTTTTGGTGCTGCCGGATATTTAGCCCGCCCGATTGAACATGGTGCCGATATTGTCGTTGCTTCAGCAACAAAATGGATTGGTGGACATGGGACTTCTATCGGCGGTGTTATAGTTGATTCGGGAAAATTTGATTGGGGAAATGGTAACTTCCCGATTTTTACAGAACCTTCACCGGGTTATCATGGTTTAAACTTTAATGAAGTTTTTGGAAAGGATTCCCAATTCGGAAATATTGCATTTATAATCCGTGCAAGAGTTGAAGGGTTAAGAGATCTTGGTCCTGCATTAAGTCCTTTCAACGCATTTCTATTTTTGCAGGGTCTTGAGACTCTTTCTTTGAGAATTGAACGGCATGGACAGAACGCAATTAAGGTTGCAAAATGGTTGGAACAAAATCCGGTTATCGATTGGGTTTGGTATCCCGGGCTTGAAAGCCATCCATATCATGAAAATGCAAAAAAATATTTAAAGAACGGTTTATTCGGTTCAATTTTATCTTTCGGAATCAAAGGAGGAATTGAGGCCGGAAAAACTTTTGTTAACAATGTTAAACTTGCAAGCTTGCTTGCAAATGTCGGAGATGCAAAAACACTTGTCATTCATCCGGCTTCAACCACACATCAGCAATTATCCGAAACAGAACAAAAAGAAGCAGGTGTTCTTCCCGAACAGGTAAGAGTTTCAGTCGGAATTGAACATGTTGATGATATAATCCATGACTTTGATGAAGCTATAAAAGTTGCTGTAAAGTCTGTTAGTTTAGTTTAATTAATTACCCCGATTTCTTTAAAGAGGCTGGGGTTTATCAAAAATATTATAAGTTTTCTAAAGGTTAGAAAATAATTCAATATAAAAAATTAAATGTAAATTAAATCTTTATTATTTTATACACTTATTCTTACAATTTTATGGATATCAATATTAAAGAGTTTGTGGAAATAGAATCTAAAACACAGTTCATAAAACTTTATAATGATGAAAAACCGCTGCTGCTGGATTCAGGCGGAAAATTGAATTCAGTTACAGTAGCTTATCAAACTTACGGTTCTCTAAACAGAGACGGAACAAACGCCATTTTAATTTGCCATGCTCTAACCGGTAATGCACATGCAAGCGGGATCATAACCGAAGAAGAAATATCCCGGTCAAAGCACTCGGAATTCTTATTTAAATATAATAACATGTTTAACGAGAAACCGGGATGGTGGGAAGGTCTAATTGGACCTGGAAAAGTATTCGATACCGAAAAATATTTTGTTATCTGTTCTAATTTTTTATCCGGCTGCTATGGAACAACAGGTCCTTCGAGTGAAAACCCTTTAACCGGTAAAAAATATGGTATGAGTTTTCCTATAATAACGGTTAGAGATATGGTCAGAGTTCAGTATAAATTGTTAAACAAATTAGGAGTTAACGAATTAGTTACTGTTTCCGGCGGCTCCCTTGGAGGTATGCAGGTCCTCGAATGGGGTGTTATGTATCCTGACTTTGTAAAATCTATTATACCGATCGCAACTGCTGCTAAACATTCTCCCTGGTGCATAGCTTTAAACCAGGCAGCAAGGGATGCTATTAAAAATGATCCGATCTGGAATAACGGGAATTATGATGTTCAGCCACTTCACGGATTAAGCCTCGCCCGTAAAATTGCAATGATTAGTTACCGGAGCGATATATCTTTTGAAGCAAAATTCGGTCGCTTAAGAATTAATGAAACTGATCATTTTTATAATCCGGATAACTTTTTCCAGATTGAAAATTATTTGTCTTACCAGGGACAAAAACTTGTAAACCGTTTTGATGCCAATACATATATATATATATCTCATGCAATGGATCTGCATGATGTAAGTTATGACAGGGGGAAAATCGGGGATGCACTTGGGAGTATAAAAGCAGATTCTTTAAATATTGGTATTTCCTCCGATGTACTTTATCCCCCTTCCGAACAAATGGATATTGCATCATTTATTCCTAAATCAAAATATATCGAAATTAAATCGATATACGGACACGACGCATTTCTAATTGAAATTAAAATGTTAAATGAAATAATTGGAGATTTTCTTCAAAAACTAATATGAAAAATGAGGATAGAAAGTTATTATCCATAAACAGAATTGTTCCACGTACCATTCTGCTGGAAATATTTATTGAGATAAAAATTAGTGTTTGAAAATAATAGATTTAATTAGCTACTTTTCTACTTTCTTCTCTCCCCTTTTCTCTATCTTTTTTTCTCCTTTTTTTTCATCTCTCCTTGCTAAATCCAATAACTTTCTAAAATGAGCGGCTTTTTCTCTATCGCTTAATAAAGCTTTGTGTTTAAATCTTTTAACAACTTGTGTTACTCTTACATCTCCCTGGTTAGAATGTTGCGCTCTTCTCTTAAGATAATCCTTAAGTATTCTAATTTGTTCGGAAGTAGATTTATTAGTTAAGTTTATCTTTGGCATTGCTTACCGCTAGTTGTTTAAAAAATAATTGTATTTGTTTGTTTTTCGTAATGTAGTTTTTTTTCAAACCAAAAACATCAAGTATTTCAGTTAATTTTAAACGTTTGTGATAGCCGTTCATATATATCATATTGATACAACTACACGTACACACTGTAGAATAAGCCCGGAACACAAATCCCCGATAAGCTTCGTGGAATTGTACTTAATTTTTTTTGCTTACGCCTTAGTGACAATCGAATATAAATATTAACGCAACGATGAATTTAAGCTAAAAAAATTCTAAGGAATTTATACCGGTTAATATAAACAAATATTATTAACTTGTAAAAAATACAACAATAATTTTTGCTTTTTTAGCAGGCATAAATGCTTTTTTTTTATTCATTTTTTTCTATTTTCAAATGTTTTAATTTTATTATGAGTAATAAGGATTAATAAAAATATTTTATGATGAATCCCGAATTAGAGTTTAAATTAAAAAATTTACCAGGCAATCCCGGTGTATATCAATTTATAAATGAAAAAGGGAAAGTTATTTATGTCGGCAAGGCAAGAAATTTAAAAAATAGAGTAAAAACATATTTTGGAAGCGGGGTAAGTTCTCCTAAAACCGAGGCCTTGGTAAACAAAATAAACAACCTGGAATTGATTGTTACCGACAATGAAATCGAGGCATTGGTTCTTGAAAATAATCTAATTAAAAAATTAAAACCAAGATATAACATAAATCTTAAAGACGATAAATCATACCCTTTCATAAAAGTAACAAATGAACCTTTTCCGAGAATTTATCCAACCAGGAGAGTGGTTAAAGACGGGTCAAAATATTTTGGTCCGTATACAAGCGTTAAAGATATGAAATCTTCTTTGCGGCTTATAAACCAGGTCTTTAAAATTAGAAGTTGTAAATTAAACATAACTCAAGAAGCTATCGAAAAGAAAAAATTCAAAGTCTGCCTTGATTATCATATTAAAAAGTGTGATGGTCCGTGTGAGGGATTGGTTTCCAAAGAAGATTATAACGATATGGTTGGTGAAGTTATAAAAGTGCTTAAGGGAAAAACAGATGATCTGATAAATGATCTTAAAATAAAAATGGCGAAAGCCGGGGAAAATCTTGAGTTTGAAAAAGCCGCCGAAATAAGAGATAAAATTGATCAGCTCCAGATTATATCTTCAAAACAAAAAGTTGTAAGTGATGATTTTATTGATAAAGACGTTATTGCAATAGCATATGAAGGCAAGGATGCTTCATGCTCAATTTTAAATATCAGGAATGGAAAGCTGGTGGGCAAAAAACAATTAAAATTGAGCATAGATGGAGATGAAGAAGCAGAAGAAATTTATTCATCCGCAGTTAAATTTTATTACACGGATTATGTTGAAATCCCCAAAGATATTGTCCTTGAAGTTGAACCTGCCGATTCTGAAACTTTGAATGAATGGTTAAGCTTAAAAGCAAATAATCAAGCTGCAAACAAAACAATAAAGATTAAGTTTGTTGTCCCTCAAAAAGGAGGATTAAAATCTTTAATAAAAATGTGTAAAGAGAATGCTTTACTTCAATTAAAAGATACTCAGCTGCAGAAGATGAAAAATGAAGGCTATGTGCCTTATTCTGTAGCTGCATTGCAAAGAGATTTAAGATTAAATATTCTCCCGCGAAAAATTGAATGCTTTGATATCTCAAATCTGCAGGGTACTGATTCCGTTGCAAGCATGGTTGTTTTTGAAGATGGGAAACCTAAAAAAAGTTTATACAGAAAATTTATTATAAAAGATATTGTTGGCCCGGACGATTTTTTAAGTATGCAGGAAGTAATAAGGAGAAGATATTCAAAGGTTCTGGAAGAGAATGAACAAATTCCCGATTTAATAATGGTAGATGGAGGTAAAGGTCAATTATCGAGTGCTGTAGAAGTGCTCAATGAACTCGGTATAAAAGATTATAATATAATCGGACTGGCAAAAAGACTTGAAGAAGTATTTTTCCCGCAGCATTCCGAACCGGAATCAATTCCTAAAACTTCTTCAGGATTAAAGCTTTTGCAGCAGGTAAGAAATGAAGCGCACCGCTTTGCAATTACATTTCACAGGAACAGGAGAAGTAAAAGAACAATCAAAACAGAGTTAACGGATATAAAAGGGATTGGCTCTGCCACTGCGCAAATGCTGCTAAAAAATATCGGCAGCATATCCGAAATAAAAAATTCCGACTTCGATAAATTGGCTTCCGTAATCGGAAAGAAAAAAGCAGAAATTCTAATTAAGCATTTTGAAGCTGAAAAAGTTGAGTAAACAAACCACGAATAGCTCCTCCCTTTTACTGAAGGACAATTTCGTTCTATAAAAACCGGCTAACTCATTTTAAGAGAACCATTTTCTTAACAGCATTATAGGTTTTATTCGATACTATTGATGCAGAAGTTAAAACATAGATATATATGCCGGATGGTAAATTCCCAGCATTAAATTTGTATCTAAATCGACCTTGAGGAAGTGTCTTATTTTGCAGCAATACCTGAACCAAGCTACCGGTTATGTCGAAAATCCTTAGTGTATTAATTGATTCTTCAGGAATACCAAATTCAATTGATGTTTGAGGATTAAACGGATTTGGATAATTATTTGTAATATAATATTCAGATACATTTCCATTCATCATTGAAAGAACATCTATACCGGTTACAATTGAATCAAACTTGGCTACAAAATTTCTATTTTTATCTACTACACAAGAAAAGACTGCACTTTCACAAATAACCAAATTATTTTCACTCCAGTTTTTAAAATTCCAACCCGGATTCGGTTTTGCGTTTAAATGTAGCGTATCACCATAAAAATATATACCATCTCCCGTAGTTGTACCTCCATTCGATGGGTTGGATAAAACTGATATTGTATATTGAACTTTGCTGAAGTTAGCTTCAATATTTCTATTTGAAGTTACTATGAAGGAAT
>CAYUVK010000042.1:0-2606 GCA_964448105.1 uncultured Ignavibacteriaceae bacterium | reverse complement strand
TTACTATGAAGGAATAACTTGTATCGGTTGATAGGATGTTACTATCCTCTGTCCAATGGATAAAGTTCCAACCAATAACAGAAATAGCTCTTACTATTGCAGTATCTCCATAATTATATTCTCCACCTCCTGTTGCTTCACCTCCATTAGATGGATTGGATGAAACGGATATTGTATACTGAACTTTGCTGAAGTTAGCTTCAATATTTCTATTTGAAGTTACTATGAAGGAATAACTTGTATCGGTTGATAGGATGTTACTATCCTCTGTCCAGTTGATAAAATTCCAGCCGGCAACAGGAAAAGCTTTTACAGTTGCAGTATCGCCATGGCTAAATTCTCCTCCTCCAGTCGTTATTCCTCCATTCGGTGGATTTGATGAAACGGATATTGTATACTGAATTTTGTTGAAGTTAGCTACAATATTTCTATTAGATGTCACTATGAAGAAATAACTTGTGTCGGTTGATACGATGTTACTATTCTCTATCCAGTTGATAAAATTCCAGCCAGCAGCGGAAGCAGCCTTTACTGTTGCAGTATCACCATAATTATATTCTCCGCCTCCTGTTGTCGTACCTCCATTCGATGGATTGGATGAAACGGATACTGTATATTGAACCTTACTGAAGTTAGCTGTAATATTTCTATTGGAAGTTATTATGAAGGAATAACTTGTGTCGGTTGATACGATGTTACTATTCTCTATCCAGTTGATAAAATTCCAGCCAGCAGCGGAAGCAGCCTTTACTGTTGCAGTATCACCATAATTATATTCTCCGCCTCCTGTTGTCGTACCTCCATTCGATGGATTGGATGAAACGGATACTGTATATTGAACCTTACTGAAGTTAGCTGTAATATTTCTATTGGAAGTTATTATGAAGGAATAACTTGTATCGGTTGATATTATGTTACTATTTTCAGTCCAGTTGATAAATTGCCAGCCTGCAGCCGAAGCAGCCTTTATGGTTACAGTATCACCATAATCATATTCTCCACCACCTGTAGGCGTTCCACCATTTGATGGATTGGATGTTAAAGAGATTGTATACCGGATCTTGTTGAAGTTGGCAGTAATACTTCTACTTGATATTACTATGAAAGAGTAGCTCGAATTAGTTGAAACTACATTACCGTTTTCTGTCCAGTTGATGAGGTTCCAGCCGGTATTAGGAATAGCTTCTACAATGGCTTGCTGCCCGTTATCATAAACACCGGAACCAATTGTTGTTCCACCGTCTAAAGGATTCGATACAGTTGTAATCATATATTTTTGTGTAGTAATATTCAATCTTTCAAAACAATAAATCCCCCATTGTAAACCGCTTTGCATTTTTTTCCAGGGGAGCCAATGAATAGAATGATCCCACGTATTATAAATACCATAATACTGGTTATCGGGATCGTACCCGATTCCCGTGACAAAATGATCCGTGCTGCCATCTCCGTTAGAATCAACTAATAATACAACCGGTCTGTTGTTATCTATTTCTGTTTTGTAGAGTTCCCACGCTGAAGCAGGATTGTTCATTACACCAACAGTCGAACGGGTTGGGCTTAAGTAAGGATATTTCATGTTTACATAATTTAAAAAAGCAGGCCCAATATCACTTGACCAACTCCATCCATAGTAGTTGCTCCTGGAGCTCCATGAAGTCTGAATAAAATCTGCAATACAATTGGATTGATGCGCTCCTCCTAAACTGGATTTATCAAGTAATAAATTAGGACTGTAATCTAAAGGCAATGAATAATCGCTATAGTGGGAATCGTTTGCTATAGCTGAGTCTACATCACTTGTTTGGGTCTCCGGATCACCTGGGATTAAATCCGGGTAAAGCATATAATCCCAGTATCCCACAACCATTCCAAGAGCAGTCGGTCCGCATCCGCGGTACCACATATAAGAAGGTACATTTGAAATAACTTTTTGTGAGTTTGTGCTTACCGCTTTGCTAATATAGATATCCGGCGGCGCTGTTGGGATGTAGATACTTTGCCGGGAAGGAACTTGATTATCTGTAGATGTGGATATACTCTCTTCTTTTAAATTATTTTGAGGAAAGATAAGGATTGAAGATATTAGAACTGAGAAAATTAAGGTTTTCACTTTCTATACCCCCTTAATCAAATTGTATTTAAAATTGATTCTATAATTTATCGTTTATTAAATATAAAGAGATGACATTTTTTCTTTTTTCAAACATAAGTCTGTTTTAATAGCATTTTCATAAAAATTTTTAAGGATGATTTTGCATAATTAAGATGTCATCTCTAAATAGGTGTAACTTCAGTTATTAATATTTATCTGTCCAAATGCCGTATTGATTAATTAGAATAAACTTTTAAGAAAAGTCCAGACCCTAATTATTTTTTCTCCATAAATTTGAATTGAGTGGCAAGTATTACCTATCAGCATTTTCCCCACCCTTTTTACATCAACGGTTAACTTAATTTAATAATTTCTAAAAATCAAGAATTTTAAATGATAGAATACTCAAATGTATTAACTCTATAGAAGTGTTAGTAATCGCTGAACACATTGCTCGAGGTTGACCAAAAAGTAAGAGGAAGGGAATGATAATTGTATATAAAGAAGAAGG
>CAYUVK010000041.1:0-39390 GCA_964448105.1 uncultured Ignavibacteriaceae bacterium | reverse complement strand
TCAAATAATAGTTTATCTGACGTTGTAAATAGTTATGAAGAGCAATTTAACCGTTTGCCTGCTAGTACGCTTGATTTGGCAAGGTTAGAAAGACGCAGACAAGCGGCTGAGAATTTATATAATGCACTTAATGAAAAATATGAAGAAGCGCAGCTTAATGAACAGGCAACACCGGGAAATGTTTTGATTATGAATCATGCAACGCCACCCGGCGCTCCTTCGGCACCTAATAGGATAAAAATTATTATTATTGGATTGTTTGCAGGAATTATGTTTTCATTTGGATTTGTTTATATCAGGAATTATTTTGATAAAACTATAAAGTCTCCCGAAGATATTGAATCTAGAAATATTAATATTATTGCCTGGATTCCTAAAATCAAAGAATTATCCGGAAAGGGCAGGGAATCCGAATTGGTAGTGGCAAAACATCCTGATTCCATACAAAGCGAAGCATTTAAAACCCTTAGAACTAGAATCCAATTTTCTCCCGGTGGAAAAGATTTAAAGGTAATCCTAGTTACATCATCTGCTCCAGGAGAGGGTAAATCTGTTGTTGCGGCTAATCTAGGTACAAGCTTTGCCCAGGATCATAAAAAAACAGTTATTGTTGATTGTGATTTAAGAAAGCCGAGGATTCATACAATCTTTGGTGATGAAGATTCACCGGGATTCTTAAATTATTTCTTTGGTAAATCTTCATATGAAAGTATAATTAAAAAAACAGAAGTGAGAAATTTAGATTATATTACCGGTGGTTCCGTTCCGCCTAATCCATCGGAAATAATCGGATCTCCAAGGATGAAAGCATTTATTCTTAAGCTAAGAAATGAATATGATATAATAATAATAGACTCACCCCCAATAATGGCAGTTTCAGATTCGGAAATTTTATCCAGGCTGTCTGATGGCAATATTTTGGTTGTATCTGCTGATAGTACCGAAATGGATTGGCTCGAAGAATCTGTCGAGCTATTGAATCATGAAAAAAGTAAATTCCTTGGAGTCTTGCTGAATAAGTTCAACTACAAAAGCGGTTATCATGCCTATTATAAATATTACGGGCATTATTCTAAACAGGAATTACTAAATAAAAAACTGAAAATAAAAGAAAAAGTATAATGAAGTAAAATATTGAATGTTATAAAATTCATTGATTAAAAAGGGAGAAATTTTTCTCCCTTTTTTATTTTAAAATTTTGTAAATAGAAACATCTTTTTTACTAAAGGGAATAAATTAATCAAGCTCATTATAAAATTATTTTTCTTTTATTAATTTTTTTTTTTGTAATTTTAATTTAAGATTTTGATCTCATTTTAAGAAAAAGATGAATTTAAATCTTTGGAAAATGAGCCATTTTTATATATTGGTAAAAGGCATATATTTTGAATTTCAAAATAGGAAACGGATTATATTCTTATAGTATCAAATGAAAAAAATACCAAAATATAAATTTTATTTTGTAGTATTCGATTTTTTAATAATTGCTTTATCCTTCCAAACAACTGCCTTGTTTGTATGGAAAACAAATAATCTTAGCTTCGAGTATTTTTTCAAACCTTTCTTTGATATTTTCTTTCTATATTTAATTGTATCAACAATATTTGCTTTTGTTTTTCAATATAACGGCCTTTACAAGATTAATGTAATATTGAACAAAGCTTCTCACTTAACATCCGTAATAAAATCATTATTCTTCGGCATATTAACTGTAATAGTATTATCGTTTATATTTAAATATTTCGAAGTCCTTTATTCAAGATTAACATTATTTACTTTTTCTATTATTTATTTAGCATATCTATTCTTAATAAGAGTTGAAATTTTAAGGAATGTATTTTTAAGACTTAGAAACAAACAGTTTAAGAGAAACTTTATAATTATTGGTGCTGGAAAATCCGGTAAATTATTAGCTACAAAAATTATTATTGAAGATTCAATGGGTATAAATATTATAGGCTTTATAGATGATAATAAAAATATTGGTGAAGATATAGTAGCAGGTAAAAAAGTTTTAGGAACTATAAATCAGATTCAATATATTATTAAGGAGAAAAAAGTTGATGAAATTCTTGTCGTAATGGATAATGTCAGTTATGATCGTCTTCTTGAAGTTATTGATATTTGTAAAGAGTTGGAAGTTAATGTACGATTAACTTCAGAGTTATTTGATATAGTTACCAAAAAAGTTTCTACCGAAAAATATGCAGATTTTCCTGTAGTTGACGTATCCTCAAGAATAAACAGAAGATTTAACTTAGTATTTAAAAGAGCCTTTGATATTTTGTCATCCATAATAGGTCTAATATTACTTTCCCCGATTTTTCTTTCTATAGCAATACTGGTAAAATTATCTTCACCGGGTCCTATCTTTTTTTACCAGGAGAGAATCGGGAGAGAAGGTAGAGCATTCAAATTTTATAAATTTCGATCTATGTTTGTGAATAATGGTGAAGATGAAGAACGTAGAAATAAGATGCTGGATTTTATTAAAGATGATTCCGGAAACGGTGAAAAAGTAATTGATGAAGCAAGGGTAACCAAAATCGGAAAAGTTATAAGAAAAACATCTTTAGATGAATTACCTCAATTATTTAACGTTATAAAGGGTGATATGAGTCTTGTTGGTCCTCGTCCCTGTCTGCCTTACGAATTTGAAAATTATGTAAGCTGGCAGAAGAGAAGAGTAAATGTCTTGCCGGGATGTACAGGTGTTTGGCAGGTTACCGGGAGGAGTTCAGTATCGTTTAAAGATTCAATTGTTCTTGATTTATATTATATAAATAATATGTCACCATGGCTCGATCTTCAAATATTATTAAAAACTATCCCGGTTATGTTATTTGCCCGCGGTGGAAAATAATAATAGATAAAACTATGAACATTAGGGAGGCTTAATGAAAGTTGGAATAGTCGGTCTCGGATATTGGGGACCAAATTTAATAAGAAATTTTCTTGCACATAATGAAGTTGAAAGTGTAGCGGGGTGCGATCAAAGACAGGATAGATTGCAATTTATTAAAAGCAAATTTCCCAGTGCAAAATTAACCGATAACTATGACGATTTAATTAATAGTGATTTAGATATAATTGGAATTGCTACCCCTGTTGATGTGCACTATGAATTAGCTAAAAAAGCTCTTAAAGCAGGAAAACATATCTGGGTAGAAAAACCTTTTACATCAACTTCGGCACAGGGAGAAGAGCTTATTGAAATTGCAGAAGCAAAAAATCTTAAGATATTTGTTGATCATACATTTATTTACACCGGTGCTGTAAGAAAAATGAAAGAGTTAGTAGATAGAAAAGAACTTGGTAATATTCTGCAATTTGATTCTGTTAGAATAAATCTAGGGCTATTTCAGAGAGATATAAATGTAATATGGGATTTAGCACCCCATGATCTCTCTATTATGAATTATGTAATTGGCGAACATAAAGTATCTGCTGTTTCTGCGCACGGAATCGCAAATTATAACGGTAAAGAAAATATAGCGCATATCTCTGTTTATTTTGAAGATAATTGTTTTGCTCATTTCCATGTTAACTGGACTTCTCCTGTAAAAATAAGAAAGATGATAGTCGGCGGTGATAAGAAAATGTTAGTATTTGATGACATGGAGAACTTTGAAAAAATAAAAGTGTATGATGCAGGCATTGAGATGAGATCAACAGCAAGTATTCATGAGGCATTGGTTCAATATAGAATTGGAGATATGTATTCACCAAAAATAACACAAACTGAAGCTTTAACTGCCGGTGTGAATGAATTTCTTTTAGCAATTGCTGAAAATAGGCAGCCGTTAACAAGCGGGTATGAAGGACTTGATGTAGTAAGAATTTTAGAGGCCACCGATATTTCAATAAAAAATAGGGGTGAACTTGTTGATTTAAAAACAAAAATAGTGTTATAAAAAATCAACTTTGATATGGATAAGAAAAATATCAATAATGTAAAACTTGGACAAAATGTAAAAATTTTTGATTTTGTAAACCTTTACGGATGTTCTATAGATGATAATACAAAAATCGGGACATTTGTCGAAATTCAAAAAAATGCATTTATAGGAAAGAACTGTAAAATCTCATCACATACATTTATATGTGAAGGAGTGCATATAGAGGACAATGTTTTTATCGGACACAATGTAACATTTATTAATGATAAGTTCCCGAGATCAGTTAATTTTGATGGTTCAATGCAGAGCGATTCCGATTGGAAAGTGGTTGAAACTTATATAAAAAAGGGAGCATCGGTTGGATCATCATCTACAATATTGTGTGGAGTAACGGTTGGTGAAAATTCGATTGTTGGTGCCGGAGCTGTAGTTACAAAGAATGTTCCTCCAAATACTGTAGTCGCAGGGGTGCCTGCCAAGGTCATCAAAAAATTATAAATTAAAATTATATAAATTGTTTTTTAGCTTACATGGTCGGATATATTTGCTATGTGGGTTAAAACAGAAAATTCCTCACGATAATATTTTATTAATCATGAGGAATTTATTGTTTTATAACTATCAAAAAACTAAAATTAGATTTTACTGATCTTCAATCCATGTAAATTTTCTGTCGAGGGTATAAATTCAACAGAATCATTATTTTTAGCAGTTTTTATAGCCCAGATTCCTATTACTGCATTAATGGCTAAAATTCCTAAAAAAACTATTCCTAAAATTTCAAAAAAGCCCATTTGGTACTCCACAAATCTTATTTTTATTTTTAATAAGATATTCAACTTCTAAGCCAATTATTACTATACTTTAATTGAATTATTAAGCATTTTAATTTCTAATTATTGAGAATTAGGAAAAAATTACATGTAAAGTTGTATCAGGTAAGAGTATTTTTTATTATTTTTAGTTATTCAGTTATTTGATTAATTTTATTAAAATTTTCAATGATTTTTTTATAAATCCTCAAACGAAAAAATATTTTTTCGGGGTGTAGCGCAGCCCGGTTAGCGCGCTTCGTTCGGGACGAAGAGGCCGAGAGTTCAAATCTCTCCACCCCGACATTTAATTATTTATAGAGTCATTTAAAAAAAGATAAGTATAGTATTCAAGAAATTTAGCCTGAAAGAAATTTCCAAACAATCGAAATAAATTCTTCATCACCTGTAAAATATTAAATTTTCATTTCTAAATTTTATTTTCCCAAGAGTGTAAAAATCCAATAAGTTATTCCATATAAAATATTATCTCTAATAATTAATAATATTTTCTGTAAATTTTAGAGTTAAGAAAAAAATCAGTTTAATTGAATTTTAACTATATGACTGGAAATAGTAATCAAAAAATATTACAGTTTAATTTTAAGAACATAAGTAGATATATTAATAAATCCACTTTAAAAAATACTTTATACTTTAGTGGTGGTATTGTATTATTTATGGTTGGGGTAATTGTATATGGTATAATCTTAAATTTAAGAGATATACCTTTAAATGAAGCTATGAGCGAAAAAGGATATACTAAACTGGAAAATACAAATATAATAATAGATAGAAAGACTTATAGTCTTGCACTTTATGAAGATACCGTTTTAATAAAATCGTATAGAGCAAGTTTTGGCAAAAATATAAATACTCCTAAAAGCAGGGCTGGAGATGATGCTACACCGGTTGGAGACTATCAAATATGTTCAATAGATACAGCAAGTAAATATCATAAATTTCTACAATTAAATTATCCGAACATACATGATTCTATGGAAGGGCTTAGGTTGGGTTGGATCTCTCAAATAACATTCGATAATTTGAAATTTGAGTTTTATCATGAAGGTTGTGTAGATAGTAATACTCCACTTGGTGGTCACATAGGCATTCAAGGCATAGGCGAATATAATTCTATTTTTAAGAACTTGCCGTTTGTTTATAATTGGACAGATGGCTCCATTGCAGTTAGTAATGAAGACATCGATGAAATTTATTCCGTAATAAAAGAAGGGACTAAAGTTGTTATTAAATAAATTTATTTACGTTGCACTAATTACCGGTTTAATATTTATCTTATATTCTTGCGGTGAAAGAAAGTCCGCTCCGGAGAAAATTGAACCTGCCAGGGATTTTAGTGATCCTGCGGTTGTAACTTCAGAAGCAAAGAGTGTGTTAGGCCCCGATATGAAATTTGCTTATAAAGGAAATTTTGATGACGATTCGGTTATCGAGATTGCGGCCGGTACCGAAACGGAAACTAAAGCTGATTGGGGGATTAGATTTTATCTTATGAAGGTAGAGAAAAATAATCTAAAGAAAATTTATCAAACAGATTTATTAAAAGGTTCATTTAAAGAATCATTAACAAAAAAAATTGAATTTCCCTCATTTGATTATGAATTAATATATTATAATTCACAGGACTATTTTATGGGAAGCGGGGGCGGAGAAATTTTTTCATATATTATCGATTTTAAAAATCAAAAAACTTTTTATGCACACCTTTTTTCCGAAGGAGATAAGATATCACTTTATCTGTCAAATAATATCGATAATGTTGAAATTAAAAATTTTTTTGTAGCTAATTTTAAACGTGATTATGCTAATCTCAGCATAGTTCCGAAAGATGTTGATATAGATAATTAAATTGAACTACTTCATTTTCCGCCCAAATATAATGGTTAAAATTTTTATATATCTAAGTTTATTTTTTTTTATTGCAACAATTTCATTTGCACAAAACAGGGGTAAATATGAATTGAATTCTATAAGCTTTGAAGGGAATAATGAATTTTCTTCTTCAACTCTAAGTTCAATTATATATTCCGAAGAGAGCCCTGGCTGGTTTTGGAAATTTTTAAATTCTTTTACAAATTTTGGTAAACCGGCTGTTTATTTCGATTCATCTAACATTCAAATTGATCTTAGTGCCTTACGCGCATATTATAATGCAAATGGATTTTTTAAAGCGGAAGTATCATATAAATATGATATTGATTCCGCAGATAAAGAAGTTGATTTGAAATATATTATTAAAGAGAATAAACCATCAACATACGGTGCAGATTCTTTATTCGGTATCGAAAAGCTGCCGCCTATTGTCAAAGAAAATTTTCAAAAGGAAATATCTTTTGATCAAAGTGCGAGATATTCGCAATCAAAAGTTCAGCAGGATGTTGAACAGGCAATTAATGTACTTTTAAATTCCGGGTATATGCTTGGAAAATTTGATAGCACAATAATTATAAGGGATACGTTAAATAATAAGGCTAATCTCGATATATATTTTACAACTGGTAAACGGTATATCATCGATACTGTTGTTGTGAATAAGACAGGCGATGGGGCTTCAGAAGTAAAAGATAATCTTTTAAGAGATATCACTGATATAAAAAATGGAGATTATTATGATCTTGAAAAGATCCGTCAAAGACAGGTTCGATTATTTAGAACTGGATTATTCAATTCGGTAATTTTATCTGCTATTGAGAAAGATACATCCGGAAATAAAGTTCCGTTAAAATTAGAAGGTAATATAGGATTAATGAATGAGTTATCTCCTGAGATCATCTTAAATAATCAAAATAATGCACTGAATATTGGTCTTAGCACTTCGTATGTAAGGAAAAATTTTTTAGGTAATGCACGAAAGTTAACAATCAGTCCATCATTTGGTGTGCAGGATTTCTTTAACGTTGATTTTGCTAATATAATTAAAAAATTTTCACTTCATGATACAACTTTACTTGGCTATCTTGATGCGAGGGTAAAAATTGAACAACCATATCTTTTTAGTAAACCGATTTTTGGAACTTGGGAAAATTATGCACAAATAAATAAACAAAGCGATTATAATGTTACAACATATGGTTCAAAGCTTACTTTTGAATTTGAATTACCCAAATTTACTTTTATTAATTTTCTGAGCACCTTTTATAATATCGAAGTTACAAAAGAAAATTATAGATTACATAACGATAGTATTTCGTCAAAATTAATTTCCGTTATTGGTGCAGAATTCGGCCGGACAACTGCTAATGATATCCTTTTTCCTACTCAGGGATATAATATTTCAATGCAGGCTGAAGATGCCAACATAATTCCTTATCTTATTTCTAAAGCAGCAGGAATAGATTTTAATGGCGCTTTGTTCTATAAATTAGTCTTAAGCAGTTCTTTTTATTTTGCACTGGACGTAAAGAAAAATAGTATATTTGCAGTAAAAGCCAAGTTGGGTCAAATACACCCCTATATTGGGGATTATTCCGGTATCCCATTAAATAGAACATTTTATGTGGGCGGGAGTAACTCGGTAAGAGGTTGGCGTGCTAATCAATTGCGTCCTCCAAATGCACCTGTAATACAAAATTATCAAGGAATAAATGTTAAAGGAGGTACATTTTTAATTGAAGGTTCATTTGAGTACCGGTACAGGTTTTTACCAAACATTGGGGTTGTTTTATTTTATGATTATGGAAATACTTGGATAGGATATAATCAATTTAGGTATGATGAATTAGCCCAGGCTGTTGGGCCCGGTTTCAGGTATTATACGCAAATCGCTCCTTTTAGGATTGATTTTGGCTTTAAATTTTATGATCCTGCAGTTAAGAAATTTATCTGGAATAATTGGAATAAACATTTCTTTGAGAATTTGGAATTTCATTTTGGAATAGGAGAAGCTTTTTAATCTAATTTCAGTTAACTTTACAATATCTTGTCGGTTAATTTCTCGGATTATATTTTACAGTATTTATCTTTTCATTTTTATTGAATAAATTTAATTTATCAATTTCAATTTTACTTTTGGTAGGAAGACATATGAACAAACATTGGTTATTTAAAACGGATCCCGCCGAATATTCTTTTTTAAACTTAATGGACGAAAAAGAATATACCTGGAGTAAAGTAACAAATATTATTGAAAAAAAGGGAATTAGAAATATATCAAAAGGGGATACAATCGTTTTTTTCCATGGCGGGGATGAAAAAAAGATTGTTGGAACAGCTGAAGCAGTTTCCGATTCATATAAAAAAGAAGAAACTAATTTAGAGAGAATTGTTGTAGATATTAAACCTATAAAAAAATTAGAGAGGCCTGTTGCCCTATGGGAATTAAAACTTAATCCTAAATTTAGAGATTTTGATTTGTTGAATATTCCCGAATTAAACATCTTCTCAGTTAATGATGAACAATGGGATGAAATCCTAATAATGTCTGAGGGAAAGGTTTGATATTTTGTTCTTGCCATTCCGTTATTCTGAATTTTTAGATTATTCTGATTAAGCATTTCTTTGTCTAAAAGATTAAAAATCACTATTTTTGTACTCTTTTATTTAATTTATTATGATTTATAGTATGACCGGGTACGGGAAAGGGAAAGCTAACAACGGTTCCTTTTCTGTAGAAGTTGAAATAAAAAGTATTAATAGCCGTTATTTAGATATCTTTCTAAAGCTGCCTTCAATTCTTGTTAGCAAAGATATTGAACTGCGTGAATTAATAAAAAATAAAGCTAATAGGGGAAAATTATCAATTTCGATTCAAATAAAGCAGAATAAAAATAGTTCATTTTCGACAATCGATAAAGATAAATTAGATGACTTACTTCTACTTATTAAAAGTATAAAAAAAGCAGCAAAGATTGATGAAAAAATAAAAATAGCCCATTTATTGGACAATAAAGATTCGTTCATTTCCGATACTTCCGAAATCTCAGAAGAAGAATTTAACATTGTTAAGGATGCTTTAAATTCTGCTCTAAATGAATTGATAAAAATGAAGAAAAAAGAGGGGAAAGAACTGGCTAGCGATTTAAATAAAAGAATAAAAAATATTGAAAGTAAGCTTGATTTTATTGAAAGTGAAGCAGCTAATAGTGTGAAGGAAAATTTCTCTAAATTTAGAGAAAGAATGAAGCTTTTAATCGAAGATGTTGCTTCATACAATGAGAGACTTGAATTGGAACTAGCTGTAATTGCTGAACGTGCAGATATAACAGAAGAATGCATTAGGTTAAGAAGTCATTTGAAGTTTTTCCTAGAAAGCATTGATAAAGATAATGAACCCGGAAGAAAGCTAAATTTTCTCTGCCAGGAAATGAACCGGGAAACAAATACTATTTCTTCAAAAAGTATTTCAACCAAGATAATCCACAGTACTGTATTAATTAAAGAAGAAATTGAAAAAATTCGTGAACAAATTCAAAATATTGAGTAGTAATTGATTAAGGAAGGAGCAATAATTGCAATATCTGCACCTAGTGGAACAGGTAAAACATCAATTGTAAAAAGAATTATTGAAGAAATTCCCGGGCTCGTTTTTTCTGTATCGGCAACTACGCGGAAAAAAAGAGAATATGAAAAGAACGGTGTTGATTATTTCTTTCTGACCGAAGAAGAATTTAAAGAAAAGATAAATAATGGTGAATTTGTCGAGTGGGAAAAGGTATATGATTATTATTATGGGACTTTCAAAAGCGTTATTGAAGATAGTATAAATAAAGGAAGTTCGTTAATACTAGAAGTTGATGTAAAAGGAGCTTTGACAATAAAAAGAATTTTTCCGGATGCCAATTTAATTTATGTTGTACCTCCAAGCCATGAAGCACTGATTAAACGGCTAAAAAACCGCAAAACTGAAGATGATGCCGATATCAAAAAGAGGCTGGAGAGAGCAATTATGGAATTGAGTATTAAGGAAAAATTTGATTATTTTGTAGTAAACGAAGATTTGGATAAAGCAATTTCCGAAACAAAGAATTTAATAAATAAAATATTAAAGAAGGAGAAAAGTTAAATGGCTGTAGAACCTGTTGATTTAAGAGTAATTGATGAACGTGCTGCTAATATCTACGAAGCAATTATTGTGACTGCAAAAAAAGCCCGTAAAATTAATGATGAAAATAAAATTGAATACAATGCTTTATTAAGCACTATACCTAGTACCGGGACAGATGATGAAAATGAAGACATCGAAAATCCGGCACAGTTAAAAATTGCACTTGAACTGGAAAAGAAAGAGAAACCCCATGTAGAAGCATTAAACGAATTGCTGGATGGAAAAATAGAATTCGAATATAAAAATAAATAATTCGATATATATTCTTATAAGGAGTTGTTAGTTAACAATAGAAAAATATTTTTAATGTTATTGAGATTTTTAAATCAGCATTAAAAAATATTAATTACAGAATAGAACAAATATCATTCTTCAAACAACAACTAATAAAGTTTCCTTTTATGCAGAATGACATCCTTTCAAAGAAAAATATTATTGTCGGTGTAACGGGATGTATTGCAGCATACAAATCTTGTTTTTTAGTTAGGGAATTAATAGGTCGCGGAGCAGAAGTAAAAGTTGTGATGACACCTTCTGCCTGCGAATTTATTGCTCCATTAACTCTTTCATCTCTTTCCCAAAACGAAGTAATAGTAAATATTTTTCCCGCCTCTCAAAAAAATGGAACTAAGCTTTCTACCTGGCACATTGATATGGCACAATGGGCAGATTTAATGATAATTGCACCTGCTACGGTAAATACTATTGCTAAAATTTCTCATGGATTTGCTGACAATGCATTGACTACCCTGGTTTCGGCTTTACGCTGTCCTTCTATTATTGCCCCGGCAGCAGATGTAGATATGTATTTAAATCCGATCAATCTTGAAAATATTAGGAAGCTTTCTGGTTTAGGCTTTTATTTTGTTGAACCAGAAGAAGGTGAACTAGCAAGCGGTTTAAAAGGAAAAGGAAGATTAGCTGATATTTACAAAATTATCGATGCAGCAGAATTAGTTTTAAGCGGCATCAGAAAAGATTTTAGTAATAAAAAAGTTTTAGTTACAGCAGGACCAACATACGAAGATATTGATCCGGTCCGTTTTATTGGCAATAGGTCTTCTGGTAAAATGGGTTTCCAAATTGCCAAAGCCGCATTTTTAAGAGGTGCTGATGTTACTTTGATTTCAGGACCTTCATCACAGGTTTCATATCATGAAATTAATTTAATCAAAGTTCGTTCTGCAAGTGAAATGAAATCAGCAGTAGTAAAAGAAATTAAGAAGAATGATATTCTAATAATGTCCGCAGCTGTATCAGATTTTAAGCCTAAATTAATGTCCGATAAAAAAATAAAAAAAGAAGAAGGGATTTCTGAAATCAAATTAATTCAAAATGATGATATCATTTCTTCAATAAACAAAGAAAATAAGATTATTGTTGGGTTTGCATTGGAGACTGATAATGAAATTAAAAATGCCAAAGAAAAATTAAAAAATAAAAATATTGATATGATTGTTCTAAATTCTTTGAAGAATAAAAAAAGCGGTTTTGAATTTGATACAAACAAAATTACGATAATATCAAAATCTCAAAAAAGGAAAGATTTTCCTCTTCAATCAAAATTTCAAGCTGCAAATGACATCTTATCGGAAATTTTAAATCTGTGAATTGCTCCTGCTAAATATCTTTTTATATGAATGATTCCTTAAAAGAAAAATTAATTGAACTTCTTAAAGAGCAGAAAGAAATTTTTGGCGATGATTTATTTGAGGAATTGATCCAAAGAAAAACAAAAGTAATAACTAAGGATGATGAAGAAGTCTCAATTATAAAAAAGAACCCATCTATTATGAATAAATCAACTCCTTTAAACAAAAAAGTATATGATAAACAATTCGCATTTGGTGAATGTGAAGATCCGGCTAATCAGGCAATTGAGTCTTGGGAATCCTCTGAATCATTGGAAGAGCTGCATAAAAAAATAGGAAGCTGTACAAAATGTGTATTGCATGAAGGAAGGAACAAATTTGTTTTTGGAGTAGGAAATGCGAATGCAAACGTAATGTGTATCGGAGAAGGACCCGGAGCTGAAGAAGATAAACAAGGTTATCCTTTTGTTGGCAGAGCAGGAAAACTTTTAACAGATATTTTAAAAGCTATTAAATTTTCCCGTGATGATGTTTTTATCGGTAATGTTGTTAAATGCAGACCCCCTGGAAACAGAACACCTCTCCCTTCGGAAATGGATACTTGTTTGCCATATTTGTTAAAGCAAATTGATCTAATAAAACCAAAATTAATTTTATGCCTCGGGCTAACCGCTGCACAAGGACTTTTAAATAAAAAAGATTCTTTAACTAGTATGAGGGGAAAAATTTTCGAATTCAGAGGAGCCAAAGCAATGGTTACTTATCATCCGGCTGCACTTCTTAGAAATCCGCAATGGAAAAAAGGTTGCTGGGAAGATGTACAGAAGTTTAGAAAATTGTATGATGAACTAAATTAAAATCAGTCGATATTATTATTTTTCCCCCTCTTTTCGAAATCCGAAAACTCAAATTCGAAATAACAAGCGTGATCTTCCTGTTTTGTTTTCTCTCTAAATCCTTTTAATTTCATTACTTAAATTATTTCTTCTAATTAGTTGAGGAGAAAAGAGTGGTAATAGGCATTCCTAAAGAAATTTTAGAGGGCGAAAACAGGGTTGCAATTGTTCCGGATGTTGCTTCTAAATTAATTAAATCCGGTTTTCAAGTAATTATTGAAAAAGATGCCGGATTAAAAGCCGGTTTTACAAATAATAAATATGAAACTGCAGGTGCAAAAGTTTTAGAAAAAGTTGAAGAATTATATAATTCTTCAGATATTATTTTAAAAGTACAACGTCCTAACATACATCCTGAATTAAATAAAAATGAAATTGATTTAATAAAAAAAGGTTCGCTTTTAATTACCTTTCTATACCCGCTTCATTATTATGATTTAGCCAGGCAGTGCGCTGAAAAAGGGATTGATGTTATTTCGATGGATATGATTCCCCGGACAACACTTGCTCAAAAAATGGATGCTCTTAGTTCACAAGCTAATATTGCCGGGTATAAAAGCGTGGTAATTACTGCAAACCTACTCGGAAAAATATTTCCTTTAATGATGACTGCTGCCGGTACAATTTCACCTGCTAAAGTTGTTATTATGGGTGCAGGTGTAGCCGGACTGCAGGCTCTCGGTACAGCAAAAAGATTAGGCGCTGTTGTAGAAGTATCCGATATTCGACCTGCAGTAAAAGAAGAAGTTCACAGTCTTGGTGGAAAATTTATTGAGGTTGAAACAGATGCTTCAATGGAGGATGAAAGAGGTTATGCTAGAGAAGCCTCGGAAGAATTTTTGAAAAAACAAAAAGAACTAATATTTAAGCATGTTACTGAAGCTGATATAGTTATCACAACTGCTCTTGTTCCCGGTAAAAAAGCACCTGTTTTGGTTACCGAGGAAATGGTAAAAAATATGCGTGAAGGTGCAGTAATTCTCGATATGGCTGTGGAATTTGGCGGTAACTGTGAAGTTAGTGAAAAAGGAAAAACAATAAAAAAATATGGTGTTACTATAGTTGGTGAACCAAACTTGCCGAGCTTAGTTCCTTATCATGCAAGTGAAATGTACTCTAAGAATATTTTAAGTCTTTTAAGTTATATAAGCAAAGACGGAAATATTGATCTAAAGTTAGATGATGAAATTGTAAAAGGTTCTTTGATAACTTATAAGGGGGAAGTTATTAATGATAGAGTTAAAGAATTAATAGGTGCAGGGTGAAAAAAACTTCAAACTCTGTCTTTCGTTTAAGATTACAATCAAGCGTTTAATAAATAACATATCAAATAATAAGGAATAATAATGGAAACATTTAGTTTTTTGATGCAAATATATGTTTTTGTTTTAGCAATATTTGTAGGCTTTGAACTGATTACTAAAGTTCCCCCGACATTGCACACACCTTTAATGTCCGGCTCTAATGCTATCTCTGGGATTACAATTGTTGGTGCATTATTAAGTGCCGGGATGAAGGAATTTACAATTAGTACAATCCTTGGATTAGTTGCGATAATTTTTGCAATGATAAATGTTGTTGGCGGTTTTTTAGTAACCGATCGAATGCTCAAAATGTTCAAAAAGAAATGAGTTGAAAAATGAGAATAGCTATTGAAATCATATATCTTATTTCATCGGTCTTCTTCATATTCGGAATAAAATATTTATCTTCTCCCAAAACAGCACGAAAAGGAAATTTATACGCTTCTATTGGAATGCTGATGGCAATTGTTGTTACACTTTTTGATCAACAAGTTTTGACATTTGAATGGATAATAATTGGAATTATAGTTGGTTCTGCAATTGGAACTGTAATGGCAATGAAAATTCCAATGACTGGTATGCCGCAAATGGTAGGAATGTTAAACGGGTTTGGCGGCGGTGCATCTACATTAGTTGCTTTAGCCGAGTACTATAAAATGAATCCTAATATTCCAATAAATACAGGAGTTGCTATTGTTCTTAGTTTATTAATCGGCGGTGTTACTTTTACAGGTTCAATGATTGCTTTTGGTAAATTGCAGGGACTTGTAAGCGGCAAAGTTATCAAATATCCCGGGCAGCATCCGTTAAATGCATTATTATTGTTGTTAGTTATTGTTGGGGGAATATTTATAATCATAAATCCTGAATTAACAACTTTAACAATAATTATCACATTTGCATCATTGGTGCTTGGTGTACTTCTTGTCTTACCGATTGGCGGTGCCGATATGCCGGTTGCAATATCATTATTAAATTCATATTCCGGACTGGCAGGCTCTACAACAGGTTTTATTCTTGGAAATAACGAATTAATAATTGCAGGAGCACTTGTTGGTGCTTCAGGAATCATTCTTACCAATATTATGTGCAAAGGAATGAATAGATCTTTAATGAATGTTTTATTAGGAGGATGGGCATCTGCAGGTTCAATTCCCGCTGAAGGGAGCGGGACGGTTATACCCAAAGGAAATGTTAAATCCATTGATGCGGAAGAATTAGCAATGTTATTTGATTCGGCAAGCAATGTAATTATTGTTCCGGGTTATGGAATGGCAGTTGCTCAAGCTCAACATGCAATTAGAGATTTAATGAATATCCTTGAAAAGAAAAGTATCAATGTAAGATTTGCAATTCACCCGGTTGCTGGAAGAATGCCCGGTCATATGAATGTCCTTTTAGCTGAAGCAAATGTTCCTTACGATAAACTTTATGCTCTGGAAGATATAAATGATGATTTTGCTAATACTGATATTGCCTTCGTTGTTGGTGCAAATGATGTTGTTAATCCTGCTGCAAGGCATGATCAGAGTAGCCCAATTTACGGAATGCCAATTCTAAATGTAGATTATGCAAAAACTGTTGTTATAAATAAACGTTCTCTGAATCCCGGTTATGCGGGAATAGAGAATGAATTGTTCTATCAGGATAATTCGCTTATGTATTTTGGCGATGCAAAAGATGCAATTACCAAATTAACCAATGAAATAAAGAGTCTTTAATTAACTTCAAAGGTGAGGAAAGAAAAAAGCATTTTTAAATTATTTGTCGAACTTGGCACTCTAATTATAAATACTTTTATTTATCCTCACTTATCTTCTAAAATTAAATTTTCTCTGTTATTACCCTGTAATATTAAATCCAATATCTTATATTTGTACATAAGATAAAAATGAGAATTCTTTGCGAAACATGAAAAATTTCGTTCTATTCTTTTTATTTCTCTTTTCTCTAAATTCATTTGCACAAGAAGATACACTTAGTTTTGATAGTTTTTATTTAACATTACAGGGGAATCTTCTAAAAGTTTTCAATAATAATAATGATATAATTTATCAGAAAAAATTTGTCGATCCCAGTGCTTACACTTCAAATTTAAATGATGATAATATAGATGAATATTTGGTCTTAGATTCTACACTTAATAATAATATACCATGGTATACACTTTACATTTATAATACAAAAGATAATTTTTCATTTATTGATTCAATAATATCCGGTTCTACGGAACCTTATGAAACAACAAGCGGAGATTTAGGGGGAACAATAATAGTAGCGGGAAATCCAGATTTTGAAAAGTTTAACAAGGACAATAATAATCTTTTCATTCCAATCAACTGTTGGCATTATGAAGACTCGGCAATTTTTCTAGTTAATGATGAAGTCTATAATGCATTTATGAATGAGAATGAAAGTATAATAAATTACCTTGATGATTACTTAACTGATAATTCTAAAGGCTGTCAAACCTCTCTTGCTTTAACTGCGCCAATTGTTACGGCATATGTAAATTATATTAATGCGGGAGAAAAATCCGTTGCCTCTCAGTTTCTAAAAAACTATTATTTGTGTAATGATATCGAACAATTTAAACAAAGACTAAACGAACTTATAAAAGGAAACGAATGAAAATTGATTGGAAAGAGTATATTGGAAAAACGCTTAACATTACTCTAACTGAAAATTATGGTCTGGCAATGGATACCATTTCAGATACACCTTTATATGAAATAGTCTTTAAAACAGGCAAACTAATCAGTGCTTACGATGATGGCCTCCTTTTGGAAACCGAAAGAGAAAAACAGCAGGTCAAAATATTTGTTCCTTACCAATATGTGAAATGTATCGAAATCTTTAATCTCTAATGGGGAGTTCTGTGTACAGATTAAAATTATTGCTTTTATTTTTACCTTTTATCATTGTTAATCTTTATTCACAAAAGATAGAAATAAAAAGTTTAAAGGTTTTTACTGATAATGAAACTGCTTTACCGGTATTAGTTGGTGATAAATTAAATATTGAATTTGATATTAAAGCAGATTATGAACCAAATTTAATTATAGTTTTTAGATTTTGTGATAAAAATTGGCATCCTTACCAGAATATCTTTCTGTTAAACTATGGAAAAAATATTGAGTATAATCTTGAATTTGAACGTCTCCCTTCAACTGTTCAAGATGCCCGGTATCATTATAAAGGTTTTGTTCCTAACAAAAATGATTATGTTGATTTTCCCTTTTCCGGTAAATGGATGTTTTATATAACTGATTCTCAAGATACTTCCAGGGCATATGCTTCAGGAAAATTTTATGTTATACAATCTAATGTTTCTTTAGATGTTTCAAAGAAAAATGAAGTTTTAGAAGATAAAGTATATTCTCCATCCGTTCTTGCCAAGATTTTCAATATAACAACTAATTTTTATTTACCAGATGAATTTTACCCTTCTTTCGTAGATCATGTTGAGATAATTGAGAACCAAAAGATTTATTATCCTATTATTGTTGATAAAAATTTTAATACCAATACAAGACAATATTATTGGGACGGCAATAGAAAATTTTCTTTTATCGCGAGAGATATTCACCCCGGGAATGAATACCGTCAAACTGATTTGAGAAATTTTAAAATTTATAATAGAAAAGATGTCCCTGCTCAATTTGACGGAATGGAATATTCTAGGTTTTATAAAGAAGGAGGGAAGGATCTTAACGGGGGCTTTTTATATTTATTTTATCAAAATGACTATGCAGACTATTTAAACGTTACTTTCAAAATAAGACCGCCCGATAATAGTTTCCAAAGTATTTTTTTAGTAGGTGCATTTAATCACTGGCGGATTTTACCCGAATATCAAATGACAAATATTGGTGGAGTTTTTAATAAAACTATTTCTCTTAAGAGGGGAATATATGATTATCAATATGTTGCTGCCGATATAATTAATGATAAGATTGAAAATCCGGACTGGCTTGTACTTGAAGGTAATTTTTGGGAAACTTCAAATGTTTATTATATATTTTTATATTATAACGATCAAAATTATGGCGGATATGACAGAATTATCGGTTATCAAAAAATTATAACTAATGAGGCGCAATAACTAATTAAATTTCATAATGCAGATTTCTTCTTAACAAAAACTAAAAGTTAATTGCTTTTTAACTTGCTCTTCAATTTTATTGCTTATTTAAAATATGAATAATTTAAAAATCGGAGTTATAGGTACAGGTCATTTGGGTAAGCTTCATGTGAAGATGTTTAAACACCTTAATAATTGTGAAATAATCGGAGTTTATGACACTAATCTAATTCAATCCAAAGCTGCTGCGTCGGAATTTAATGTACATGAATTTGAAGATCTAAATGCTCTTCTTAATAAAGTAGATGCTGTTTCCATTGCAGCAACCACAAGTTCACACTTTGAATTAGTAAAGAAATCTCTTAAAAACGGTAAGCATGTTTTTGTTGAAAAACCAATTACTTCTACTATTGCTGAAGCAGAAGAATTAGTAAAAATTGCAGAAGAAAATAGACTGAATCTTCAAGTGGGTCATATTGAAAGGTTTAACCCTGCATTAGTTTCACTTGAGAAGTATATCATCAAACCTATGTTTATACAAACCGACAGGCTGGCACAATTCAATCCAAGAGGTACTGATGTTGCAGTGGTGCTGGATTTAATGATTCATGATATTGATGTAATATTAAGCCTTATTAAAAGCGAAGTTAATCATGTTGAAGCAAGCGGTGTTGCTGTAGTTTCGGATAACATTGATATAGCCAATGCCAGGATTCAATTTGAAAATGGTGCCGTTGCAAATGTTACGGCAAGCAGAATATCTCAAAAAAAAATGCGGAAGATGAGAATTTTCCAGAAAGATAATTATATTGCCTTAGATTTTATCACTGGAGTATCTGAAGTTTATCGCCTCCTTCCTATAGAACAAAATATTGAGGGTTCTGCCGTATCTTTTGGTGAAATAGGGATTGGAGATAAAAAGAAACGTCTTATTTATGAGCAGCCGGAGGTGAGGGAAATAAATGCTCTTTCTTATGAGCTTCAATTATTTATGGATTCTGTTTTAAAACATGAAAAACCTGTTGTATCGGGTGAAGACGGGTTAAAAGCATTAAAGGTAGCTCAATTAATTATTGGGAAAATTGAAGAACAAAAAATTGCTTAATTGTTATAATGTTAAATTGTTGAAAAAAATATACAATCGATTAGCAATAGAGCAATAAAACAATTTAACAATTTATTTATTATGAAAAAGATTCTAATAATATTGCCGTTTCTGTTATTTACAAATTTAAGCTGCAGTGTTTATCAAACAATAGTAAATATATCAAGGTTACAGTTTAAGCTGGGTGAAGTGAATAACTTTACTTTAAATGGAGTTTCATTAAGCGGGAAAACAAAAATTCAAGATCTTACTTCATTGGATATATTAAAAATATCTGCGGCAGTGGCAAAAGGAACTCTTCCGGTTTCCTTCATTTTAAATGTTGATGCTAGAAATCCCAATGATGGGACCGGGGGATACAAAAAAACTAATGCAACAATTAAAGATTTTCCTTGGCGGCTTTTTATTGATAATAAAGAAACCATTTCAGGAGATTTAGGAGCGCCTATTACAGTTCCGGGAACCGGTGAATCGATTATAATTCCTCTTAGAATGAATATTGATTTAGTCTCTTTCTTTAAAAACAAAGATTATGAATCTCTAATTAATTTAGCGTTAAACATTAGTGGTAATAATAATGCAGGATCATCAAAATTAGAACTTTATGCAAAACCTGTGGTTACATCGATTTTAGGTGATATTTCATATCCGCAAGAAATAAAAATAATTAGTGCTGAGTTTACAAAGTAAAATAATTTTGTATTTTAATTCTCAATTTTATAAAGGATATCCTTTCTCCTTGTAACAATAATAAGTAATATTTCGTCTAATTTTAACATGAGAACAAATGAGTAAAAAAGAAAAATATGCAGTAGGAGTTGATTTAGGAGGTACAAATATAAAACTTGGTATTGTATCCCAGAGTGGTAAAATAATCAAAAAGACTTCTGTTGAAACAAAAGCCGAAGGCGGCCCTAAAGCTGTAATAACTCAAATGAAAAAAGGTATAAAAGAAATCTTATCAAAAAATAATAAAGAAATTACCGGTATTGGAATTGGAGCTGCCGGTGTAGTAACAGTCAAAAAAGGTATAGTTGAAAACCCCCCCAATATTCCCGGATGGGGAAAGGTAAAACTCGGAGAGATAATTGAAAAAGAGTTTAAAATTAATGTGCATGTTGAAAATGATGCAAATGCCGCAGCAATAGGTGAAATGATATTTGGTAACGGTAAGAATTTACATTCTTTTGTTATGGTAACACTGGGAACAGGAGTCGGCGGCGGGATAATAATGAATAGAAAGCTTTTCAGGGGTGAATTTGGAGCCGCCGGTGAAGTGGGACATATAACAATTGAATATAACGGTCCGAAATGCAACTGCGGCTCATTTGGCTGCGTTGAAGCATTTATAGGTAATTCTTATTTAATAAATATGGTTAAAAAAACATTACCTGAACATCCTAATTCTTTAATCTGGAAAATAATTGCTGATGATCTTGAAAAACTTACACCGATAACAATTCAGGAAGCAATGGAACAAGGCGATGAATATGCAGTTTCTATTGTTAACGATATGGGATTACATCTTGGTTCGGCATTAGCATCTGTAAGCAATCTTCTTGATATCAGTACATTTATAATAGGCGGTGGTGTTGCCGGTTTCGGAGAACCTCTTTTCAATGCGATTGGAAAAGCCATAAAAGCCAGGGTTCTTACACCTTTAAGAAAAAGAGTAAAAGTTTTACCGGCAAAACTAAAAAATAATGCCGGGATAAAAGGTGCTTCTGCATTAGTCTTTTATAAATCTGATAAAGTTTAAACATATTTGATATATAAATTCTAAAATTATTTAATGATGGTTTGCTGCCTTGCATTCATATGAAGTTTTTTTTGATATCAATTTTTTTTATCACGGGAATCTCTTTTTTGTCTGCTCAACAGAAAGATTCTCTCTTATCAAATCCTTCTAATTTAAACCTTTCAAAAGAATCATTATTTATATCAACTGGTAAACAGGACTCAACTGCAAACTTAGCGGCTGTCGATACTTCAAAAAAAAAGACTTATGATGTTGATTCCGTAATTTATTCTTCTGCATCCGATTCTCTCATTTTTTATGTAAACAAAAAAAAAATGGACATTTATGGAAATGGGGAGGTTAAATACAAACAAACCGATTTAAAGAGTGCAAAGATTTTTGTCGATTTCAATACTAATAATATTGATGCTATTGGTGTTCCATCCGATTCTCTTCCCCAGAAGTTAAAAGGTACTCCTGTATTAAACGAAGGCGGGGAACAATATACGGGAGAAAGGATGAGATATAATTTCAAAACTTTAAGAGGTTTTATTGCCTCTGCCGGAACAAAAACGGGAGGAGCTATTTATACCGGGGCAAAAATAAAAAAAGTTGATAAGAATGATTATTTCATAAAAGATGGAATTTATACTACCTGTGAAAATGATACACCCCATTATTATTTTTATGCAAGTGAAATGAAAGTAATTCAAAAGCAGGAAATTGTGGCAAAATGGATCTGGTTATATTTTGGAGGAGTGCCATTCCCTTTGCCGCTTCCCTTTGCGGTATTTCCTATTGAATCGGGAAGGCGTTCGGGTATAATTCCTCCAGTATTCGGTCAGAGCGGCACGCAGGGGAATTATTTTTCCAATTTCGGATACTTCTGGGCAATAAATGATTACATTGATGTGAATTTGCAGGGAAGCTACTGGACAAGGGGCAGTTATGAATTGAAAAGTAGGTTCCGTTATAATAAACGATATGATTTTTCCGGAAATCTATCGGGCGGTTACCGTTTTTCAAGGATTGGGGATATTGGAGATCCAAACAGCTCAAAGCAAATTGATTGGAATTTGCAATGGTCGCATAGCCAAAAAATAAATCCAACCTTAAGTCTTAACGCAAATTTACAATTTACATCGGGGAATTATATGCAGAGAACCAGTACGAATATTAGTGAAGTTCTCCAAAATCAAATTGTTTCAAATGCAACTTTATTTAAGACTTGGGAAGAATCGGGCAATAGCATGTCTTTAAGTTATAGCAGAACCCAGGATTTACAGAGCGGGAATATTAATGAAATACTTCCGAATCTTACTTTCACAAAAGCTCAAAGTTATCCGTTTAAAAGGGAAGGAGTTGGAGAACAAAAATGGTATGAATTATTTGGCTATAATTATTCCGGGAAATTTGAAAACACGAGAAATAAATCTGGTGGCAATTTGAAAATTAGAGGAGGTATACAGCATTCTTTTAGTGCTGGTTTCTCACCTAAAATCGGGTATTTTAGTTTTTCGCCGAATTTTCAATACCAAGAGAAATGGTATAATAAAAGAATCGAAATGATTGCATTAAAAAATCAGGAGGGGGAAGATTCAATTGTTACAAAGGATGTAAAAGAAATTAATTTTGTTCGAACATTCAGCACTGGAATAACTGCATCAACAAAATTGTTTGGAATATTTCAACCTAATGTGTTTGGAATTGCAGCGATTAGACATACCATTACACCGTCGATATCATATTCCTATCAACCGGATTTTTCAACTCCTAAATGGGGATATTATGGAACTTATACTAATGCTGAAGGTCAAAGCATAAAGTATAATAAATTCGCTCAAGAAGTATTTGGTGGAGCTCCTTCGGGTGAACAGCAGAGTATATCTTTGAGACTAGGAAATTTATTTGAAATGAAAACAAAACCTGATCCTACAGATACAACATCTAAAGAAAAGAAAATTCAGCTTTTAAATCTAGATGCTTCAATAGGATATAATTTTGCTGCAGATAGTTTAAATTTTTCAAACCTAAATTTAGGCTTCAGAACACAGGTTGGAGATTTATTTAGCTTTAATGGTTCAACAATATTTACACCTTATGACTATTCTGCAAATGCTGTCAGAATAAATAAATTCTTAATAAACGAAGGGAAAGGATTGCTAAGGTTAACAAATTTCCAGTTCTCAATATCTACAAGCTTATCGGGAGAAAAACTGAAATCTAAAAATAAAGAAAAAAATGTACCTGAAGATTCAAGCGGATTATTACAAAATGAAAATACAGTTTACAGGGGAATTTATGAAGAAGGAAAAGAAGCAGATTTTTCTATACCGTGGAATGTATCCTTAACATATAACTATAACCTCAGCCGCCCTACACCTTTAAGCGCTGTAGAATATTCAACAATCAGCGGGGGATTCAATTTTAATTTGACTCCTAATTGGAAATTCTCTTTTTCCGGCAGCTATGATATGAAGAATAAGGAATTCGCTGCTCCGCAAATTAAAATATCCAGAGATCTGCATGACTGGATTATGAATTTTACATGGAACCCTATCGGTATTGCCCGTGGTTATTATTTTGAAATAAAAATTAAAGCACCGCAACTTCAAGATTTGAAAGTAACAAAGTCAAGTAATTTTTATAGTAATAGATAGGATTGGTATAAATAACGTGAATGCAAAGAATTCGCTGATTGAAGTTCAAGTTCATGAGCAAGTTCAAGATTATGCGATTATGCAGCTCCCACTAAAAGCCGGATAAGCATGCGTTAATGCTTTTTATATTACATGTATTTTATTTGAGAAATCTTATTTTAAAAAAAATATTTTGTATAGAATAACATGAAAAGTTTTTTGATTGACGGAAATAATTTAATGGGGAAAATCAATTCGATAAAAAGAATTCAAAATAAGGATAAAGAATCGGCAAGAGAAAAATTAGTTTTTTTAATTGAAAATTATTTTTATAATAAGAAAGCGAAAGTGTATTTACATTTAGATGGTTTTGAAAATACTCCATTAAAATTATCAAATGGTGAAATAATTTATTCTGAAAAATCTTCTGCAGATAAAAATATTAAAGAACAAATTGAAGGGACTAAAAACAGGAAAAATTTAATTGTTGTTTCTTCTGATCATGAAATTCAGAATTTTGCAAGGGTATGCAGCTGTGAAGTTTTATCAAGTGAAGACTTTGCTAAAGAATTGACTTCATCAAAAAAAATAAATGAAGAGGAAAACAGGATCAACTCTATAAATGATATTGAAGAGTTTAAAAGATTATTTGATGTTGATGAGTAGGGGCGAATTGTAAATAGCCCCTACATTTGCATTTGTATTAGAATTGTGTTTGAAAATTTAATGTTAAACCCGTAGGAACAGACATTTGATTTGTTACCCCTACAGATAAATTCCATCCTAAGCTTTCATCAATATTTTTATTATACCTTGATACTAGTCTTACGGCATTTATTGCTGAAATAACTCTATTGAGAATCATTGCACCAACTACAAATCTTAAATTGTTAAAAGCATGTTCACTTGAAAGCCACATGCTTCTATAAACTTTTCTGTCATTGCTTGTCCAATTCCAGTAGTATTGCTGGTTATACATGGCTGTAAAATCCCTGTTAAAAGCTTTTGTATCATTGTATTCAGTAATACTTTTATAAAGTCCAACATTCGCATAATAATCACTATTTTTATTGCTATTATTTACCCCACCATTGGAAGCAGCGAAGGACCTATAATTATCTTTCTGCCAGTTTCCATAAGAATTAAAGCCGATATAAGTTGCCCAAAGAGCTCCTTCAGCAATTGTAAAATATTTGCCGCTTGAATAAGAATCGGCATAAAGCTCTCCCATACCGGGAAGAAGCAGTGAATATATTATAGCAAGTCCCGGACTTTTTTTATCTTTTTCCTGAAATGAATTTATTTCTCCGGTAACTTTATCAGCATTTTTAAACGAATTGTAAACTTCGTTTTTTAAAGTTAAAATTTTAGAAGAATTAATGGATTGAGAAAATAAAGGTAGTGCTAAAAGTATAAAGAGTAGTGGAATTTTTTTCATTTTTAGATGTAATTTTAGAATTAAGAAGCCAATAAATCAACCGAATTTTTAATCTCTTTTAAATTGTTGGGATTTTCTATTATTTCCCCTTCACAAATATTCCCATTGATGCTTTCAATTTTTATATTACAAAATTTATTAATTAAAGAAGGATTAAATGTATTGCTTACCCTAACATAATTTGACGAAAAACCTTTAATTATTCCGTCATTATTTCCCGATTCAAAAAGCACTTTTAATTCTTTCCCAATCATTTCTTTATAAAATTGATACCTTTTCTTTTCACTTAAAATCCTAAGCATATTGTTTCTTTTTTTCCGTTCAAATACATCAACCGTACCTGGAAAATTTATTGCTTTAGTATCGGGCCTTTCAGAGTAAGTGAAAACATGAAGATAAGAAACAGGTAATTCATTTATGAAATTATATGTTTCCCAAAAATCTTCTTCAGTTTCACCGGGGAATCCAACAATCACATCTACACCAATACCCAAATTTTTTATTTCCTCTTTCGCTTTAAATATCAACTCGCTGTATTGCTCTACTTTATACCTTCGCTGCATTAATTCTAATATTTTTTTACTGGCACTTTGAAGCGGGATATGAAAATGATTGCATAGTTTTTCCGAATCTGAAGCTAAATTTAAAATATCATCGGATAATAAATTAGGTTCAATAGAGCTTATTCTTATTCTAAAATCACCCGGGATTTTGATCATTCTCTTTAAAAGAGCAAAAAGACCTGTATCAAAATTTCTTCCATAATCGCCAACATTCACACCGGTTAGTATAATTTCTTTATAACCTTGCTTGAGAAGTTTTTTAAATTCTAAAATAACTTCATCAGGATTCATGCTGCGGCTCTTTCCGCGTGCAAGTGGAATAGTACAAAACGAACATTTATAATTGCAGCCATCTTGAATTTTAAAATAAGCACGTGTCCTGCTGTCTGCATCCGTAGAATGCGCATAACCAAATTCATTCAACTCGTCGATGGGGGAGACATGGGTGCAGGCTAAATTTCTTTTTTCAAAATTATTTAAGATTGAAAACAAATTAAACTTCTCATTACTTCCTAAAACTGCATCCACGCCTTCAATAGCAGCTATTTCTTCCGGACGTAATTGAGCATAACAGCCGGTTATTATTACAAATGCTTCTGGATTTTTTCTTAATGCTCTTCGAACAAGCTGACGGCATTCTTTTTCGGCATTTTCTGTTACTGTGCAGGTATTAAAAACATATATGTCGGCATATTCTTTTGATGAAGATGTAGATTCTCCAAAATCAACTATATCAAAGCCATTATTTAAAAATTGATTTCCGATTGTAGAAGTTTCGGAGAAATTCAATTTACAGCCTAATGTATGTAAAGCAACTTTCTTTTTCATATTTAAAATTAAAAAGCGGGAGCAAATCCCGCTTTAATTTTTTGCGGTAATATCGATAAGAAATTATTTTTTATCCGAATCTGAATGAGAAGAATCCGGAACTTCAAAAATCGGGAAATCGGAAACATCAACAGATGCAGTATCCATGCTCAATATTTCTTCGACAGTAACCCTATCAAGTTTATGTTTATCCAGATATCCACGAATTTCATCTTCGGTTTTATCTTTTAATGCTGCGATCGCACTTAAAACGATTTTCTTATTTTCTTTATCGAACTCAATTACTTTTAAAGGAATAACATCATCAATCGGGAAATGATTGGCGATATTTTTAACTTTTGAAGGAGCTAATTGAGTTCCCGGTACAAAACCATCAACATCTTCAGGGAGTTCGGCAATTAATCCTTTTTCAATAATCCTAACAACTTTACCTTCAGTTACAGCTCCGACAGTGTAAAGTCTTTCAAAATTATCCCAAGGATTGCTGAATACCTGCTTATGTCCAAGAGAAATTTTTCGCTGTTCAATATCGATTCCCAAGACAACTACGTCCAGTTTTTCACCTTTCTTAACAACTTCGCCGGGATGCCGGATTTTCTTAGTCCAGGAAAGATCAGAAATGTGAACTAATCCGTCAACGCCAGGTTCAAGTTCAACAAAAACCCCGAAGTTTGTTAAGTTGCGGGCAATACCTGTATGTTTTGAACCAACCGGGTATTTTTGAAGCAGCGATTCCCAGGGATCAGGTTCCAGCTGTTTAATGCCGAGAGATATTTTCTTTTCATCTTTATCTAGGCTTAAAATAACGGCGTCTACCATTTGTCCCATGGCCACGACCTGTGAAGGATGTTTTATGTGCTGTGTCCAGCTCATTTCAGAGTTATGTATTAAACCTTCGATACCTTTTTCAATCTCAATAAATGCACCATAATCAGTAAGAGAAACAACTCTGCCGGAAACTTTATCACCAACTTTATATTTATCTTCAATATTTTCCCAAGGATGAGGGAGAAGCTTTTTAAGGCTAAGAGATATTCTTTTCTTTTCTTCATCAAAATCGGTAACAACAACTTTGATTGTCTCATCTAATTTTACAACTTCATTCGGATGATTTATTCTGCCCCAGCTTAAATCAGTAATATGAATTAGACCATCTACGCCGCCAAGGTCGACAAATACTCCAAAATCAGTAATAGCTTTTACTGTTCCTTCTAAAATTTGTCCTTTTTCCAGGCTATCGAGAATTGCGGCTCTTTGATCCGAAATCTCTTCTTCAACAAGAACTTTATGAGAAACGACAACATTCTCGGTTGGAATATTTACTTTTACTACTTTAAAATCCATTGTTTTGCCTACGAAAGCATCAAAGTCTCTAATCGGTTTAATATCAATTTGTGAACCCGGGAGAAAAGCTTCCATTCCCATCAGATCGACTACCATTCCGCCTTTAATTCTTTTGAGAATCTTTCCTTGAATAATTTCACCGGTTTCATAAGCATTAACCACTTTATCCCATATTCTCAAGAAATCTGCCCGCTGCTTGCTTAATACCAGATTTCCTTCCTGATCTTCAACGCTTTCTAAAACAACTTCAACTTCTTTCCCAACTTTAATTTCTTCAGATTCATGGAATTCGTTTTTGGAAATAGTACCTTCCGATTTAAATCCAACGTCGAGAATAACATTATCACCTTGAATCCTGACGATTCTGCCTTTTACTATTTCACCTTCTTTAAGATATTTAAAAGATTCGGTGTATAGTTTTGCTAAAGATAAAAATTCTTCTTGTGAATATTCTTCATTATTAAAATTTTTCTTTGCTTTTTCATAATCATCTACGGTCGCGTTATTTTGTGTCGTTTCTTTTGTCTCTTCGGACATTAAGCCTCCTAAAATATATTAAGTTTCTGCTATTATTATAAACCATCAAAATAATAATACAGAAAAAATTTTTTTGTTTTACATTTGTTGATTATTATGGTTCTATTTAGTCATTAAACTAAAACTTCAATGCCTTTAATTTCAGCAGTCTTTTTTACTTCATTTAAAATTAAATTAACCTGCTCTACTATCGTAACTTTTGATGTATCAATCTCAACACAACCAGGTGCTTTTTTTAGCGGACTTACTGATCTGGTTGAGTCTATAGAATCTCTATGAATGATATTATTTTTAATTTCATCAAGAGAAACCTTTACACCTCTTTCTTCAAATTCTTTAGCTCTTCTTTTAGCTCGCTGTTCAATTGTAGCTGTTAAAAAAATTTTTACATCTGCATTAGGAAATACTACTGTACCGATGTCCCTTCCTTCCATTACAATTCCGTTATTTAAATTTTTCATTTCTCTCTGTTTTGCAACCAAAGCAGTTCTGACACCTTCAATCTTGCTGATTTCGCTTACTTTTGAATTTACTTCTTTAGTACGAATATCATCGGTTATATTATGCCCGGAAACTTTTACAATAGTTTTACCATTAACATATTCCAGTTGAATATCAGTTTTTTCAGCCAATTCAACTATTCCCGGGATATTTTCAAGAGAAATCCCGTTTTTCAATGTTAAAAAAGTAATTGCCCGGTACATTGCACCGGTATCTATGTACAAATAACCTAATTTTTGGGCAACTAATTTTGCAGAAGTACTTTTACCTGAACCCGCCGGTCCATCAATTGCAATAATTAGATTTTTTGCCATAGTCTACAAAAATAGGCAAAAGTAAACATAATTTCAAAGTTAATTGATGAAGGTTTGTTTAAAGAATTTATCAAAAACCCCTATGTGATTTCTTCACCGCCCAATTCGTTTATTATGGCATCAACATAAGGATCACTGTTTTTTGCAGTCGTTTTTAATGTATTCTGATTAATTTTGGAATTTGAAGATAAAGAAGTATCATTTTCACTGATTTGGAAAGTGATTTTTTTACCAAAATATTTATGAGCTTTTTTAATAATATAATCCTCATTTAATTTCAAAGTTTCCTTTGCATGAGGATCACCCGAATAAATAGTAAGTTTGTTCCCCTCTAAATTTAATAATTTAATATTAGTAATAAATTGCCCTAAAATTAAACTTCTTTCGGAATTTATTTGATTAACAAATTCACTCCATTTATTTACAATAGTATTAAAATCAAAATTTGCCGTATTCGATATTTCCGAATCTATGAAAGATACCCGGTTAGGAATGCTGTTTTCTTCATTAGCCGATGTGGAATATTTTTTATTATTATCAGCTTCTTTTACTTCTCTTTTAAGTTCATGTTGAAAATAAGTTTTTTTTTCCGAAAGGCTGGTGTTAGCCGTAGATTGTTTTCTTGAAGGTATTACAGTTGATGTTAAATCCTGATTATTATTAATATTTGAAATCAATTCACTAATTGTTGAAGAACGCTCCAATCCAATTAAATGACATAGAGAAATTTCAATTTTTAATTTTTGGTTTTGTGCATATCTTAATTCCTGCTGCGTTTTTGTTAGGAAGTTTAAAATTCGCAATAAATCACCCTGAGAAAATTTGCCGGGATAATCCATATATTTTGTTTTAAGAGAATCAGCAGTCTCAACTAAGCTTGTTTGTTCGGTTACCACTACCGTCATGATATTTCTGAAATGTTCAACAAGGCCGTCCATAAAATCAATAAAATTCCATCCGTTTTCATAAATAATATTTGAGACTTCATAAACAGCTTTAAAGTTCTTTTCTAAAACCGCATCGGAAATTGAAAAGAATACATCATCATCAATTAAATTTAGCATTTGTGATACAGTCTCGGGCTCAACATTACCACCGCAGAAAGAAACGATCTGATCAAAGAAACTTTCAGCATCGCGCAGAGCGCCGTCTGCTTTTTTTGCAATAATTGTTAAGGACTTATCATCAATTTTTATTTTTTCTGCTTCGGCGATTTTGCTTAGTAAAGATTTAATTGTATCAAGCTGAATTCTTCTAAAATCAAAACGCTGGCACCGTGAAATTATTGTTAGAGGGACTTTATGAACATCGGTAGTTGCGAATATAAAGATTGTATGAGCCGGCGGTTCTTCCAGTGTTTTTAAAAAAGCATTGAAAGACTCTTTTGTAAGCATATGAACTTCATCGATAATATATACCTTATATTTTCCTTTAGTGGGGGCATATTTAACAGATTCACGCAAAGTTCTTATTTCATCGATTCCCCTATTGGATGCACCATCAATTTCAATTATATCTAAAGATTGAGTTGATTGAATTGATTTGCACATTTCACATTCATCGCAGGGTTCATTATCAATTGGATTCAAACAATTCAAAGTTTTGGCAAGAATGCGCGCAGTAGTAGTTTTACCAACACCCCGGGGTCCGGTAAAAAGATAGGCATGTGCAATACGTTTATTCTTTATTGCATTTTTTAAAGTTGTAGTTATATGTTCCTGTCCGACTACTTCGCTAAATTTTTGAGGCCGCCATTTTCTTGCTGTTACTACGAATGCCATACAAATCCTTGCTGTGTAGGGAATGCATAATATACATTCCCTACAATGTTAAAATATTATTTCTGTTGAAAGAAATTTAATCATTTCTTCCAGGTATTTTTGATCTATTTCGTTGAATGAATTAAACGAGTTGCTGTCGATATCCAGCACCCCAAACAAATTATTATTTAATAAAATTGGTATAACAATTTCTGATTTTGAATCCGGGTCACAGAATATATGCCCGGGAAATTTGTTTACATCAGATACAACAATTGACTCTTTCTTTTGAGCAGCAGTACCGCAAACTCCCTTGCCGATTTTTATTGATGTACATGCAACTTTTCCCTGGAATGGACCGAGATAAAGTTTTTCTCCGTCAAATAAATAAAACCCAACCCAGCTTATTTTTTCAAAAGTCTGTTTTAATGCAGCAGTAAAATTGGCAAGGTTAGTTATAAGATTTTCATCCTTATCCAATAGCCCCTTTAACTGTTTGGTCAGTTCGACATATTTCTCTTCCACGGAAAGAATATTATTATCAATAATTATCTCTGCCAATTATTCTACTTTCGTTTTCTTTTAATAGTGATTGCATTTTTTCTTTTGGAACCCGGTTTACCGGAACCTGCTTTTTGCTTTTTATTCCTTTTTTGTAGATCGGGAAAAACATATGAAACAGCATCTTCAATTTTATCGATAGGAATAATTTTTAATTCATCAGTAACTTTTTCAGGGATTTCTTTCAAATCTACTTCATTATCCGCTGGAATTAATATTGTATGAATATCATTTCTTTTGGCAGCTAGAAGTTTTTCATTTAATCCTCCGATTGGAAGTACTTCTCCTCTAAGAGTTATTTCACCTGTCATTGCAATATCGTTTGATGCTGGTTTTCCGCTGACTGCTGAAAGTAGAGCCATTGCCATTGTAATTCCTGCTGAAGGTCCATCTTTCGGAATTGCTCCTTCAGGTAAATGAATATGTACTTCTTTACCTTTAAAGAAATCAGGATCTAAATGAAAATCTTTTGCTTTCGACCTTAAGTAACTTAGAGCTGCTTGAGCAGATTCTTTCATTACATCGCCCAACTGTCCGGTTAAAGTTAACTTGCCGGGCCCATTCATTATTGTAACGTCAACATTTAGAAGTTCACCGCCAACGCTTGTCCATGCTAATCCGGTAACGCTGCCAACGCGATTTTCTTTGCTGTGATGTCTTTGCCTAAACCGCGGAACTTTTAAATAATCTTCAATCTTATTTTCATCAACTACGAATTTATGATTTCTTTTGGATTTGCCGTTAGTTGATTCTTTTAAAACAATATCTCTGGCTACTTTTCTGCAAACTGAAGAAAGCTCTCTTTCAAGGTTTCTCACACCAGCTTCGCGTGTATATTCGCTAATTATTTTTTTAACAGCCTCGTCACTAATAGTAACATTTTTATTTTTGAGTCCATGATTTTCAAGTTGTTTTGGAATGATATGACGTTTTGCAATTTCAAATTTATCATATTCCAGGTAACCCGGCAGCTCTATAATTTCCATTCTATCTTGAAGCGGAAGTGGAATATTATATCGAACATTGGCAGTTGTAATAAACAATACCTGCGACAGATCATAATCAACTTCAAGGTAATGATCATTAAATGAATGATTCTGCTCAGGATCTAAAACTTCAAGCATAGCAGATGACGGATCGCCTCTAAAATCCATACTCATTTTATCTATTTCGTCCATCAGCATGACCGGGTTTATAGTGCCGGCTTTTTTCATCGATTGGATTATTTTCCCGGGCATTGAACCGATATATGTTCTGCGATGTCCTCTTATTTCAGCTTCATCTCTAACTCCGCCTAGACTAATCCTTACAAATTTCCTTCCCAAAGCTCTTGCGATTGATTTGCCCAATGAAGTTTTTCCAACTCCCGGAGGCCCAACAAAGCAAAGGATTTGTCCCCGCATTTGCTTTACTAAGTTTAATACTGCGATATGCTCGATAATTCTTTCTTTGGGCTTCTCCAATCCGAAATGATCTTCATCCAGGATTTTTTGAACGTGATTTATATTTAAATTATCCTTAGTTCTTTCAGACCATGGAACTTCAATTAACCAATCGAGATAATTTCTTATTACTGTTGATTCAGGAGACATAGGTGGAGTTTTCTTGAGCTTATTCAATTCCTCCAGTGCTTTATTTTCCGCTTCTTCCAGCATTTTAGCTTTTTTTATCTGATCCCGCATTTTTACAAATTCCGGGGAAGCCTCATCCTCATCGCCTAGTTCATCCTGTAAGATTTTAATTTGTTCCTGGATGATAAATTTACGCTGTGTCTTAGTAATATTTTCCTGGACTTTATTATCTATCTCTTTTTCAATCTTTAAAATATCAATCTCGGAATTCAGTACTTTTATAACTTCATAGTATTGATCTTTAATTATCGATTTCTTTAAAATCTCCTGCTTTACTTCGATTGATTGATTTATATTTGCAGCAACATAAAATAATTTTCTATCCGGTTCTTCAATATTTTCAAATGCAGTTAAAGCTTCGTTTGGAATGTTGCGGCTTATTTTCACATAGTCTTTAAATAGCTGCGACATTTGCCTAACCAATGCATTCATTTCATGATCTGTTTCAAGCTTCGGAAGAATGATTTCAATTTTTCCTTCAAAAAACTCTGTTTTATTTGTAAATTCTTTAATTCTCCCTTGAAGCAGGCCATCAACCAAAATTTTCATTAGACCGTTCGGAAGTTTCAGGATCTGGACAATCTTTGCTATTGTTCCATCCCTGAATATGTCTTCTTTTTTAGGATCTTCAATATTTGATTTTTTTTGTGCAGCAAGAAATATGTATCTTGTGTTGTCTAAAGCATAATTAGCAGCTTTGATTGATTGTTCTCTTCCAACTAAAACCGGGAAGATCATATAAGGGAAAATTACAATATCTCTTAAAGGTAAAATTGGAAGCACTTCAGGCATGCTGTCAACAATTGAGGTTTCTTTACCCTTTTTTATTTCTATATCTTCAATTTTGTTCAAGAATTTCTCCGTAAAATTTAGAATGGTTACAATAAAATTAAATATACCAAAATTCGTTTCGGCTTTCAAGGAAGGAAAGATGGTGTCTATATGATGTTCTGATCACATTTAATCAAAACAAACAGGTTTTTTATTCCGAATCATTAATTCACTATTTTAATATTATTATTTAATTTAAATAATTTTTGGAGTTTTATGATTCAAGATATAATTAAAATTGCCAAAGAAGCCGGTGAAATTGTAAGAAACGGATTTGGAAAGAAATTAAAGATAGAGTATAAATCCAATGAAACAAATTTAGTAACAGAAGTTGATAAAGCTTCGGAAAAACATATAATCGATTTTATAAAAAAGAATTACCCCGATCATGATATACTTGCAGAAGAAAGCGGTGAAAATAAATCTGGTTCAGAATATTTATGGGTAGTTGATCCCCTGGACGGTACAACAAATTTTGCACACGGTCTCCCCATATTTTCAGTTTCAATTGGATTGCAGAGAAATGGTAAAACCGTAATGGGTGTAGTTTACGATGTAATGCAGGATATTACTTATTTTGCCGAAGAGGGGTCTGGTTCTTATGCAAATTCTGAAAGATTGAAAGTCAGTTTAAACGACAAAATTAATCATAGTGTTCTCGTTACGGGATTCCCTTATAATATTTATGATAATCCGGAGAATGCATTGGAAAAATTTTCTGCTCTTACCAGGAGAGCGAGAGCAATAAGGAGATTGGGTTCGGCTGCTTTGGATTTATGTTATGTTGCTAAAGGAGTTTTTGATGGATTTTGGGAAGTTTATTTACATCCGTGGGATATTTGTGCAGGTATGTTGATCGTTGAAGAAGCAGGAGGTATGGTAACTGATTTTAACGGGAGCGAAATAGATATATATGCAAAAAGAATACTAGCATCTAATAAAATGATCCACAAAAATTTAATGGAGATAATTAATAACTGGAAATAAACTTAGTATATTGAGATAAAATATAAATGGGATTTAAATGATCACAAAAGAGAGTTTACTGAAATTATTCAAAAAAGAATTTACAACAACATTAAAAGTAATGAATGCATTTCCGGAAGACAAATTAGATTTCACCCCGCATGAGCGTTCTCAAACCGCAAAAAAAATTCTCTCTACATTTGTATTTGAAATGTTCCTGGTTGAGTTTTATGCGTTCGGGGAAGACATTGATAGAAGCGTATTTCAAACCTATGCGCCTAATCAATTGCAAACGATAATTTCCGATTTCAAAAAACATTCGGATAATGTACTTTCAAAAGTAGAAAATTTTTCCGATAAGGATATGAACAAAACAATTGAATTTGCAGGGACAAAATTTACTGCTGACGGATTTATGCTTATGATGCTTTTTGATCAAATACATCACCGGGGGCAAATTTCGGTTTATATTCGGTTAGCCGGTGGAATGGTGCCATCTATATATGGTCCTTCAGCCGATGATCCTTCCACAAATCTTTAATCTTAAATAGGATGGAACATCAGTTTTCTCAGGAGCAGTATTTTTCTCAAATCTTTTCTCAAAATCTAATGATTAAATTTTCTTTTTGATTTCTATTACTAAAAGTTTAATTTTTTTAAATTAATTTACTTTATCAAGAGTTCATAATATTGAACACTCAAGAAATTCGTTCTGCAATATTAGGCATTAGTATGAAACCTATTAATCAACAAACGATCTTAATAACTGGATCTACCGATGGAATTGGAAAATTAACAGCACTGAATTTAGCAAGACAAAATGCTCAAATTATTGTTCACGGAAGAAACGAAGCAAAAGTACAAAAAGTTATTTATGAATTAAAAACAAAAAGCGGTAATCAAAAGATAGAGGGATTTACATACGACTTTTCTTCATTAAATGAAGTTAGAAAATTTGCAGATGATGTAACTAATAAGTTTAATAAAATCGATGTTTTAATTAATAATGCCGGCGTCGGATTTGCTGATAATGGAAAGAGTCAGGATGGATATGAGCTGAGATTTGCTGTCAACTATCTTGTACCTTTTTTATTAACTCAATTATTATTGCCCTCATTAAAAAGTGCTGCTCCTTCAAGAATTGTAAATGTAAGTTCTGCAGGTCAGCATCCAATAAATTTTAATGATATAATGCTGGAGAAAAATTTTAACCCAACTCAAGCATACTGTCAGAGCAAACTTGCATTAATTATGTTTACAATTGATTTAGCTGAAAAACTTAAAGATGAAAATATTACAGTAAATAGCTTGCATCCGGGAACCTATTTAGATACAAACATGGTTCGCCGTTCAAATATTAATCCTTGGGGAAAACCTGAAAGCGGGGCTGATGCAGAAGTATATCTGGCTACTTCACCTGAACTGAATGATGTTACTGGAAAATATTTTAATGTTAAATCCGAAGCGAGAGCAGAGTCTCAAGCTTATAATAAGCAAGCAAGAAAACGTTTGTGGGATTTAAGTCTTGAGTTAACAAAATTGAAATGATGGTTTCTGCCCGTTCGCTGAAGCTGTCCCCGCGGGAATACTTGATGCTGGACAAAACATTTAATAAACCCAATTTCTTTAAAAAATTGGTTTTATAGGTAAAGGTTTTGCTATAATTCTTTAAATTATAATAAGATGTAGTTTTAAAAATATGTGAAATTTCTTAATATGGAACTCGTCAATAAACTAACTTAAAGCTTAAAATTACATCTCATTAATGATCTTGTTGAAAGTTAAGCTTGGGCGCATAACTTTTGTAACTTTATTCTTATCAGGTAGATAGTACCCGCTGAGATCCACCGGTTTTCCCTGTACAGAGAGTAAATCGTTTGTAATTTTCTCTTCATTTGCTTTTAATTCTTTATACATTTTTGAAAACCGTTCTTTCATATCAGCATCTTTATCCTGTTCCGCTAAAGCCTGTGCCCAATATAAAGAGAGATAGGATGAGCTGCCTCTGTTATCAATTTCACCTGCTTTTCGTGAAGGAAAACGTCTGTTTTCCAGGTATTTCCCGATTGCAGTATCGAGTGAGTCTGCCAATATCTTTGCTTTGGAATTGCCTGACCTTTCGGCTATCATTTCCAGCGAAGGAACAAGAGCGCAGTATTCTCCGAGTGAATCCCATCTTAAGTGATTTTCTTTAAGCAGCTGCTGAACATGTTTGGGTGCTGAACCGCCGGCACCTGTTTCGAATAATCCGCCTCCCTTTAACAGCGGAACTATCGACAGCATTCTGGCGCTTGTGCCTAATTCAAGAATAGGGAATAAATCTGTCAGGTAATCACGAAGTACATTGCCTGTAACTGAAATTGTATCCAATCCTTTTCTTGTTCTTTCCAAAGTATATTTCATTGCTTCTACAGGTTCAAGGATTTTTATTTCAAGTCCTTCGGTATTATGTTCCGGCAGATACTTTTTTATTTTTGCAATAATTTCTCTGTCGTGAGCCCTGTTTTCATCAAGCCAAAAAATTGCGGGAGTAGAAGAAGCTCTTGCTCTATTTACCGCAAGTTTTATCCAGTCTTTGATAGGCTCATCTTTAGCCTGACACATCCTGAAAATATCCCCGATTTCGACCTGCTGTTTTAATAAAGTTTCTCCGGCAAAATTTACTACGCGGATGATTCCGTCTCCTTTAGCTTCAAAAGTTTTATCGTGCGAGCCGTATTCTTCTGCTTTCTTAGCCATTAACCCAACGTTGGAAACTGCTCCCATTGTTGCCGGGTTAAATTGTCCTTTGGCTTTTGCATCCTCAATAATTTCACCGTACATTGTAGCATAACAGCGATCAGGGATCATTGCAATGCAATCCTGAAGTTCGTCTTTAAGGTTCCACATTTTTCCGCCGTCACGAACTACATTAGGCATCGAAGCATCGACAATAATATCATTAGGAACGTGGAGATTTGTTTTACCAATTCTTGAATCAACCATTGCAAGCTGCGGCCGGTATTCATAAACTTTATTAATATCCGCTTCAATTTCCATTCTTTTTTCATCAGGGAGTTTCTTCAATTTTTCAAGAATATCCATGAGACCATAATTAACATTAGCACCGATTTCTTTAAGAACTTTTGCATGTTTTTCGAGTGCGTCTTTATAATAAACAGAAACTGCATGTCCAAACATTATGGGGTCGGAAACTTTCATCATTGTGGCTTTAAGATGCAGTGAAAGAAGTATATTATCTTTTTTTGCTGCTTCAATTTGTTCTGCATAGAATTTTCTCAATTCTTTAACATTCATTACTGCCGTGTCAATAACCTCTCCTCTGAGCAAATTAAGATTTTCTTTTAGAGCAGTTACATTTCCATTTGTATCCACATACTCAATTTTTGCTATATCTTCTTTGTTGAGAGTAAGAGATTTTTCAGAGCCATAAAAATCTTTTTGATTCATATGCGCTACCCTAGTTTTTGAGCCGGATTTGGGCCAGGGCTTCATCATTTTATGCGGGTTTTTTTTCGCGAACTTTTTTACGGAGGCTGCGGCACGCCTGTCGGAGTTGCCTTCTCTTATTACCGGGTTAACCGCGGAACCGAGCACTTTTGCAAATCTTGCTTTAAGCGCAGCTTCTTCATCGTTTTTCGGTTCATCGGGGTAATCAGGAATTTTATAACCTTTTTCCTGTAGTTCTTTTATTGCCGCATGAAGCTGCGGTATCGAGGCACTTATATTTGGAAGTTTAATAATATTAGCTTCGGGAATTTGTGTTAATTCACCCAGTTCGGTTAAATAGTCGGGAATTTTTTGTTCTTCGGTTAGATTATCAGGAAAGTTAGCGATTATTCGTCCCGCTAGTGATATATCTTTTAACTCAATTTCAATTCCCGTACCTTTTAAAAAGGATTTTACAATTGGCAATAAACTATAAGATGCTAAAGCCGGGGCCTCATCAATTTTGGTCCATGTGATTTTTGTTTCCATT
>CAYUVK010000040.1:38434-40177 GCA_964448105.1 uncultured Ignavibacteriaceae bacterium | reverse complement strand
AATGGTTAAATACTTTAGGAGTTAGTGCTTTTGTTTTAAAATATAGATTGAACAGAACTGAAGCATTAACTGATGCAGAAAGAGCTCTGAGTTTAATAAGAAGTAAAGCCAAAGAATTTAATATCAATCCAAACAATATTGGAATAATGGGATTTTCAGCCGGCGGACATCTGGCATTAAATCTGGCTATTCATTATTTGCATCCGGAAAAGAAATTAAATGATAAAATAGACTCAATTAGTTGTAAACCTGATTTTATGGTTTTAAGTTATCCACAAGCGGATAGTCTGGCAGAGAGCAGATTTTTAACAAATAATATCCCGCCAACATTTATACAGCACGCTGCAGATGATAAAACTGTTCCTGTAAAAACCAGCATTGAGCTGTTTACTAATCTGCATTCATTGAATGTTCCTGTTGAGATTCATGTATTTGAAAAAGGGGGGCATGGATATGGATTAGGTATAAAAAACGAAACGAATTCTCAATGGCCGATATTATGTAAAAATTGGATGATACTTAGAAAAATTATACAAAAAAAGTAATAATTGAAATAAAAACGTGTTCAACATAAAAGTAATCTTATGAAAATAATCATCTTAGTAATTATACTTCTTCAGATAAATACTTATTCACAAAATAGTCCAGTAAAAAAAGGCGGAACAATTAACGTATCCGGTTTTTTTGATAGCGCACATCATTGGTATGATATTACCGATAATGGACAGGCTTTTCTGCCGCTTCCTAATCAAAAAAGGTATAAACCTTCGCAGGTAAAAGAAATTGCCGATAACATCCTTCTTTATCAACAAAAGAACGGAGGCTGGGCTAAAAATTATGATATGCTTGCAATTTTAACAGATAAGCAAAAAGCAATTCTTAAAGAAGGAAGGGATTCGCTTCATACTTCTTTTGATAATGGTGCAACTTACTCACAGGTCGATTATCTGGCGAAAGCATATAATTTGTTAAAAGATGGAAAATATAAAGAGGCATGTTTAAAAGGAATTGACTTTATATTAAAAGCGCAGTATCCAAATGGCGGTTGGCCGCAGTTTTACCCGGATACAAGCGGATACAGGAAATATATTACCTTTAATGATGATGCAATGACCGGGATTATGAACGTTCTTCTTCAAATTGTTCAAAATAATCCTGTTTATTCTTTTGTTGATAATGGAAGACGTGAAAAAGTTAAAAGAGCTTTTAATAAAGGAATTGATTGTATATTAAAATGCCAGATTGTTGATAATGGAAAACCGACTGTCTGGTGTCAGCAGCATGATAATATTGATTTTCATCCACAGCATGCGAGGACATTTGAACTTCCTTCCAAATGCGGTGAAGAAAGTACAGGAATAACCTTACTTTTAATGAGTATTGAGCATCCGGATAAAAAAATTATTAATTCTGTAGAAGGTGCAGTCAACTGGTTTAAAGATTCTGAGATTCATGGTATAAAAGTAGAAAGAGTTAAAGCTCCTAAAGTGGTTTTTAAATACCGTACTTCGGTTACAGATAAAAAAGTAATTAGTGATCCTTCAGCTCCTCCTATTTGGGCGCGCTTCTATACTCTTAAAGGGAACAAACCTTTTTTTACAGATAGAAATAGTATCCCTGTTGATTCTTTATCAAAGGTAGGAAGAGAAAGACGCGATGGATATACCTGGTATACATATGAACCGCAAAAAGTTTTGGATGAATATCCTATGTGGATTGAAAAGATTAAAAAATTAAAAGATT
>CAYUVK010000040.1:34608-38334 GCA_964448105.1 uncultured Ignavibacteriaceae bacterium | reverse complement strand
AACGGACATAGCTGGGTTTATTTTCTTTCTAAAGAACATAAAGATGTGAATTTTATAAACGAAGGAAGAAACGGAAGAAAAACATCCGATAAAAATGAAATCCTTCCTGTTCTTAAAAAATATCCTGCTTCAGATTATTTTCTGATTTTTCTTGGAGTTAATGATTTGAAAAATGGGAATGACAGTATGGTAAATCAATGCGTTGATAATATGGAGTGGATGATCAGTAAAATAAAAGAGACAAACAAAAAGACTAAAATAGTAATTCTGGCTCCAAGTGATATAAATCTTAAAACTATGTCACAATTGAATGTTAAGAAAAAGTATAACGAAAATACAAAGTCTTCTCTTGTTGAGCTTAAAAATAAATATAAAGGATTGGCAGAAAAAGATTCATTAGGATTTATATCATTATTAAAAACAGTATCTCCACCAAATTATGTTGATGGTCTTCATCCGGATGAAAAAGGGCAACAGCAAATTGCGGATGCTGTTTGGAAAGGGCTAAAAGAAATATATCACTAAAGTAATTGAGATATAGGAAAGTGAGCGGAGTATCAATATTTCACTCCTAATGGAGTTGAAAGTTTTTTATAAGTAATCTTTTAAGAATATATCACTCCTAATGGAGTTCATTTTTATAATATAAAAAAGAAAATTTAGAATCAAGACATCGTTAGGTGTGAAATATTCTTAATCTAAATAATCAAGAAAGTGATTAGAACCCTTTTATGGGTGACATATAAAAGAAAGATATTTAATTGTTCAATTTACTTCTAAAATGAAAAAAAAGACTTTAATAGTTTTCATATTTTTTCTAATCTTTTCTTCTTTATCATTTTCACAGTACAAACATTTCATTAAAGTTGCTAAGGATGGAAGCGGTGATTATAAAACAATTACCGCAGCTGTAGAATCACTGCCAATGTTTAACTATGAACGGGTGGTTATTTTTATAAAGAACGGAGTTTACAACGAGAAATTCAGAATTACTCAGGATTATATAACACTAAAGGGAGAAAATAGAGACAGCACTATAATAGAATATAATCAGCTTAGAACAGATTGGATTGCTAATGAAGATCCTATAGGACCTGCAGTAATAAACATCTACGCTGATGATATTATTCTTGATAATCTTACCATTGAAAATACTCAGCCTAAAATTGGTCCGCATGCATTTGCAATTTATGGAGACGGAACCCGTACAATCATTATTAATTGCAATGTATTGAGTAAAGGCGGGGATACAGTTTCTTTGTGGGATTACAAAACAGGAATGTATTACCATGCTAATTGTAAATTCCAAGGTTCGGTGGACTATGTTTGTCCGCGCGGATGGTGTTTTATAAAAGATTCTAAATTTTATGAACTTTTAAAAACTGCTTCTATCTGGCATGCCGGCGGATATGATATTAATCAGAAATTCGTTTTAAGGAATTGTTCTTTCGATGGAGTAAAAGGGTTTCGATTAGGTAGACATCATTATGAAGCGCAGTTCTATCTTTTGAATTGTGAATTCTCAAAAAATATGGCTGATACTCCAATTTATAGAGTTTCCTATCCGGATCACCCTGAAAGAGATCGCCCGTTTAATTGGGGTAAAAGATATTACTTCTACAATTGTCATAGAGAAGGAGGGGATTATAGTTGGTTTAAAGATAATCTAAATGAAGCGAAAAATTCTCCAACTCCTTCCGATATTACTCCAGCCTGGACATTTGATGGTAAATGGAATCCTGAATCAACGGAAGGTCCCCACATAATTAAACATGAAATTCATAAAGGTTATATACTTTTCTTTTTTAATGAAAATTTAACTGTAATAGGAAAGCCGGTATTAAAATCTAAATCCGGTTTAGAACTCACTTACGATTCCGGCGCCGGTTCCGATACTATAAGGTTCAATTGCAAAGGGAAATGTTCGGAAACAGATTTAATCGGACTGACATTATTTAATAATGCAAAAGTTTTCGGCAACAGAGCTTCCGTAACTGAGAGACCCGCTAATTTTAATTTATAATACTTATTATTTTTGTACATCAAATAATTTCTTATACACATCAATAAAATAAAAATGGAAAAAATTACTGCTGCATTAATTATATTCTTTCTTCTATTAAGTAATCCGGCAATATTTTCGCAAAAATTTTTTAATGAAAAAGATATTCAATTAGAATTATCTAAAGGTCATTTAATTATTTCGAAAGAGAATAAAGAACTAGTAGATGTTATTTCGATAAATTTTAATTTTACTCCTCCCAAATCAATTTCAATATTAAGCAACAATGAAAAAGAAGTTCAATTGAAATTTATTTATCCTGGCGTAGCAGAATACCAGGGAACAGATAGGGATTTAATTGATACAGTTACAATAACAAAAATTACTAATGGATTAAGGTTTTTCTGCGATCCTAAGTGGGCAGAAAATACAACAATCCGTATGGATGATTTGAATGAACATTACTTTGGAGTTTTGGAACCTCTTTTCCCGGATAATGAAAAAAGTCCTGATTTAAGAGGAAAAGTAGTCGATGTAGATGTATTAGGAGATGCGAATCAATATCATGAAAATTATGCTTCTGCATGGTCTGCATTTTATATGAGCAGCAATGGTTATTCTTCATTCTTTGATTCTTTTGCAAAAGGACAATATAGATTTGCAATTAATGGTGTTACGGAGCTTTATCATAGAACAGGAAAACTTGACTGGTACATATTTTATGGCCCTACCGGAGATGAAATTTTAAAATCATATTACTCGATTATCGGTAATCCAAAGTACGTTCCGGTCTGGGCTTGCGGTCCAATTATTTGGCGGGATGAAGATAAAAACGGGAAGAAAGATGTGCTGGACGATGCTCAAAAAATGGCTAATTTAAAAATTCCTTTAACAGCCTTAATGGTAGACCGTCCTTACAGCAATGGTGCTCATGAATGGTCTAAAATGGATTTCAATGAAAAATTTTCCAATCCAAAAGAATGGATATCGGAGTTGAACAATAAATACGGATTACAATTTTTAACATGGGTTGGGCCTCTCACAATGTCAGATAAAGATTTTCCAGGTCTTCTTCCTAACTTTAGAGGATATATCGATTTGACAAATCCGGATGCCATCAAAGAGTTTGAGAGAAGACTCAAGACTAATCTTTACTCGGTAAATGTCCGGGGACATAAAATGGATCGGGCCGATGAAGAATTTCCGGTAATGGCTCAATGGTATGATAAAACTCCATTCTCGGAGCACAGGAATAAATATATTTATCTTTACGCAAAAGTAATTAACCAATTTCTTCAGAATGCTTACGGTAAAGATGAGTTCAACTTTGCTAGGGCAGCCTTCCATAGAACGCAGCCTTATCTAAGTGCATTGTGGGGAGGAGATTCTCGTTCAAGCTGGGATGGATTGGCAGGGAATATGGCAAATGCTATTCGATGTGGGTTCATGGGTTTTCCTGTTTGGGGCTCGGATGTAGGCGGATATTTGGGCGGCTGGATTCCAGAATCGCTATATGCCAGGTGGCTGGAATTCGGAACATGGAGCGGCATGTTTGAAGTTAAATTAGATCATTCAGGAGGAAACGGAAAAGACAGACCACCATGGAATTATAGTGAAAACTTACAAAGCATTTTTAGAAATGCCTGTTCGCAAAGGATGGAAATGCTTCCTTATATTTATTCTGCAGCAAATACTTCATACAAAAATGGAGTATTGATGAAACC
>CAYUVK010000040.1:0-34508 GCA_964448105.1 uncultured Ignavibacteriaceae bacterium | reverse complement strand
GGAACAAAAGCGCGAATAGAAATTCTCTTTTAATCTCAGTGGTCCTCTATGATCTTTGTTTTACTCCCTCTTCTGGTTTCACAGATATTATAGAGAATGTGGAAATTGAAACTTTAATTAATAATCAAACAATTATGATAAATTATACATAAAAGTAAGGATTACGACTATCGTTCATCGTTTTTAGAAATAATTTATAAATCCTCTACGAGGATTTGATATTATTCTTTAAACTATTCTACAAAAATAGAACCTCTCCGAGGTTCTCGATCAACTGTTGGGATTAATATATAAAATTTGATTGATAGAAATATGTTGAATTAAAAAACTTCGTAGAAGTTTAATTGTTGTAAAACAGAATAATAAAACAAAGTGAGATCCTCGTAGAGGATCAATAAAAAAAATAATTATAATAATTTATCTCTTTATAAATCATACAAATGTGTAATATTTAGTTTCTCAATGATCTGGTATTAAATTTTATTTAATCTGCAATTTATTAATGAAAATGATAATCTTATTTTTATTTGTGTTTAGTTTTTTTGTATTAGCTCAAAACTCAAGTTCATTAAATTCCGAGAGAGATACATCATATAATTTTAATACTGCATCTGCAAAGATGCATAAAAAATTTCCTGATGCAGAACTTGTATTGCCTCATCTCTTTGAGAATGTAAAGGAAGTAAAAAATATCGTTTATGCAGATGTTTCCGGAAGAAAATTACATTTAGATGTTTTTTATCCATCAAATTCAGATAATAAAAATTTTCCCGGAGTAGTTCTTATCCATGGCGGCGGCTGGCGATCGGGAGACAGACAATTGGTTATTCCGATGGCTCAAAGACTTGCTGCTAAAGGTTATGTTACTATTGCAGTTGAATATAGATTATCTACCGATGCACTTTATCCTGCAGCAGTATACGATATAAAAGCATCTATTAGATGGATGAGAGTTAATGCATCAAAATATAAAATTAATAGTAAAAAACTTGCAATTTACGGCTGCTCTGCCGGGGGACATCTTGCCGCATTAATCGGTACAACAAACGGACAAAAGAAATTTGAAGGGGATGAAGGTAATTTAAATTTCTCCAGTGATGTACAGGCAATTATAGATGTTGATGGAGTCGTGGATTTTTATGGAAAAGGGAGTGAAGAATTATATAAAAAATCCGGAAAGCCTAGTGCTGCACACCTTTGGTTTGGCGCTTCACCAAAAGAAAATCCTGAAGTTTGGAAAGATGCAGGTCCGATAAATCACGTGAGTAAAACAACACCTCCAATTTTATTTATTAATAGCGGACAGGCTCGGTTTCATGCTGGTCGTGATGAAATGATTAAAAAACTAAATGTCTATAATATATACTCCGAAGTGCATATTCTAGAAGGTACAATTCATACTTTTTGGTTGTTTAATCCATGGTTTGAAAAAACTTTAAATTATACACTTGTGTTTTTGAAGAAGACTTTGAAAAGTTAAAATTCAAAAGTCAGAATTCAAAAATCTCAGCCGGAGGCAGATCCGACTTTGGTTGAAAAATTCAAAAAAAAATTTATGATATGCTCGGGGAAAAAATGAAAAAAATAAATAGAAGTACTGAGCTCTTTTTTTTAATTATCAGTCTGCTTTTTTTTAGCAATAATAAAATAGCTGCGCAGGAAAATATTCGGGAAGAAGTTAATGATCATTTAAAAAATTTACCTTTCAATAGCTTTGAAATACAGCTCCCTTTTTTCCAGGATAAAACTTTTAATATAAAAGATTTCGGAGCTGTTGGTGATGGTCATACTATGAATACGGAGGCTTTCAAAAAGACAATTGAAGCATGTTCTGAAGCCGGAGGCGGAACCGTTTTAGTGCCGCCTGGATTGTGGATAACAGGACCAATTGAATTAAAAAGCAATATCGATTTTCATGTTGAAAGAGGCGCATTTATTTTATTTAGTCCGAATCATGATGATTATCCAATTATTAGGCGACCGGAAGGAGGTTATGTGGTAGCGCCTCCTATTTATGGTTTTAATCTTGAAAATATTGCAATTACCGGTTCGGGTTTAATTGATGGAAATGGAACAACATGGCGTCCTTTAAAAAGATCTAAAGTTAATGAATCATTATGGAAGAAGTTTATTAATTCCGGCGGAGTTACAAACAGTGATAATTCAATTTGGTATCCTTCTAAAGCTGCACGTGACGGGAGGGAAGAGTTTGTAAAGTTAAGGAAAAGTAAAAAAAATATTACTACCGAAGATTTAATTCCATTTAAAGATGCATTAAGACCGAGATTGGTCTTACTAATTAATTGCAAAAAAATTTTTATAGATAATATAACTCTTCAAAATTCACCTACCTTTGCCTTAAATCCGATTTATTGCGAAGACCTTGTAATAAGAAACATCAAAGTGAATAATGAATATTGGGCGCAAAACGGTGATGCAATTGATATCGGGATGAGTAAAAATGTTTTGATATATAATTGTACAATTACAGCCGGCGATGACGGCATTTGTATGAAATCGGGAAACAGTAAAAATTCAAATGAACCTGCACTTCAAAATGTTGTAATTACGGATTGTGTTGTTTATCATGCACATGGAGGATTCGTTACGGGGAGCGAAACTAATGGAGGAATGCATAATATATTTGTAAACAATTGCGATTTTGTAGGTACTGATATTGGATTAAGATTTAAGAGCGCGAGAAATAGAGGTGGTCTTGTTGATAATATATTTATCAAAAATATTTTTATGAAAGATATTGTGAGAGAGGCAGTTCTTTTCAATACTTATTATGAAAATTCTAAAGGTAATCAGAAAGCAGCAGTGAATGCAAAAACTCCAATATTCAAAAATATTTTTATAGACAGCATTTATTGTGACGGTGCAAGGCAGGCTGTATTGGCAGATGGTTTGCCGGAAATGCCTATACAGGATATTAAAATTTCGAATTCTTATTTCTCGAGCAATCAAGGATTTGAATCAAAGTATGCTAAGGGATTCACACTAAGTAATGTCGAAATTGTACCTAAATCGGGACCGGTTTTTAACTTAGATGAAAGTTCTGATTTTACACTCAATGAGATTCTATACCCGAAAAGTATAACAGATTTTATGAATGTTTCCGGGAAAGATACAAAATCTATTTATATTGAGAATACTAATATTTCAGATTTGAATGAGCAAATAAAATTTTCCGATGGGTTAGATAAAAGCGTGGTTAAATTGAAATAAATTTTAATACTTAGTTTGCAGATAAAAATCAGTAAAAGAACATTTGTCTATTTGTTTGTCTTTTTTTCCTGTTTAATAGTAATTACTAAAGAACAGGATAAAATAGATAGATATGATCTTGTTAACAAACATAATCCTATAAACCATAAGGTTGATGCATGGTCGCCCTTTACGGTTGGTAACGGCGGATTTGCTTTTACCGCTGATATTACAGGACTTCAGACTTTCACCGATTACTATTATAAAAACGGGATACCTCTTCAAATAATTTCCGGTTGGGGATGGCATACATATCCAAATCCAAATGGATATACACTAAAAGATGCCTTTAAATATTATGATGTACATGGTAGAGAAGTTGGATATCCGTCTAATCAAAATAGTAAAGCAGGGAAGTGGTTAAGAGAAAATCCTCAGCGCATCCCGCTAGGACAAATTGGATTTGAATTTAACAAAACTGATGGCTCTCAATTAGAAATCAAGGATATAAAAAATATTTCTCAAAAGCTTAATTTATGGAAGGGAATAATAGAAAGTAAATTTACAATTGAAGGGAAAGAAGTAGTAGTATCTACTATTTGTAATCCCCATAAAGATATAATAGCTGTAAATGTAAAATCTCCATTAATTTCTGAAAAAAAGATCACTGTATCGCTAAAATTTCCTTATTCATATGTCGATTCAATAAAAAATAATCCGCCTTATGAGTGGAATAAACTTGATGCACATACTTCTAAAATCATTAACAGTGAAACTAATTTTGCTGAACTTGAAAGGACTATTGATAGTTCGAAATATTTTGTTTGCATCAACTGGACAGGAAATTTAAGTTTTAAAAAGGAAGACAAACATTATTTTAAATTAATCCCAAATCAAAAAAATAATGAATTTGATTTTTCCGTAGGTTTTTCAGAAAACGAAATTAAAGAAAACATTCCGGGTTTCGAGGAAACTAAATCGGAAAGTATAAAGCATTGGGCAAATTTCTGGAATGAAGGCGGAGCGGTCGATTTTTCCGGAAGTACTGATCCTAGAGCAGATGAACTGGAAAGAAGAATAGTTCTTTCACAGTATTTAACTGGAACTCAATTTGCAGGTAATTTCCCGCCTCAAGAAACCGGGCTGACATTAAGTTCATGGTTTGGAAAACATAATACCGAAATGATATGGTGGCATACTGCTCAATTTGCTCTCTGGAATAGAACTGCTTTACTGGAAAAGAATTTAAGCTGGTATATCAAAACACTTCCTTATGCCAAAGTAACCGCAAAGCAGCAAGGATTTGAAGGTGCGCGGTGGTCAAAGATGGTTGGTCCTGATGGAAGAGAGAGTCCCGGTAATAATCCATTTATTATTTGGAATCAGCCAAATCCAATTTATTTAGCAGAACTATGTTACAGAGTAAAGCATAATGAAAAAACACTCGCAAAATATAAAAATATGGTTTTCAAAACAGCTGAGTTTTTGGCTTCATATGCATATTTTGACAAAGCAAAAAATCATTATGTGCTCGGCCCGCCGGTTTGGCCTGTCCAGGAAATTTATGATCCTGTAAAAGCTCAAAATCCTTCATTCGAGCTTGCTTATTGGAAATTCGGTTTGGAGATTGCTCAAAAGTGGTGTGAAAGATTAGGAATAAAAAAGAATCCTAAGTGGGAAGATGTAATTGAAAGAATTTCTTCATTGCCGGTTAAAGATGGTCTGTATGTTGTACTTGGATCAAATCCGGATACTTTTACAAACCCTGAAAGTGAAATAGATCATCCTTCAATGTTAATGACGATGGGATTGCTTCCCGGTGATATGGTTAACCCGGAAATAATGGAAAGAACATTGCATCGTGTTGTTGATACATGGGATTGGAAAGTTAAAATCTGGGGCTGGGATTATCCGATGATTGCTATGACTGCAGCTCGTTTAAATGAACCGGGATTAGCAGTGGATATTTTATTAAAGGATGCACCGCATAATCATTATTTGAATAATGGAAATTGTCCGCAGACAGGAGATTTGCCGGTTTATCTTCCCGCAAACAGCGCGTTATTGTCAGCAGTGGCTTTAATGGTCGCAGGTGCAGATGAAACAGGTACAAAAAAACTTCCCGGTTTTCCGGATAACGGCAAATGGAAAGTCAGGTTTGAAAATATAAATAAATTACCTTAAAAAAATGGAACGCAGATTTTTTACAATAATTATGATATGTTATAATCATAAATAATCATAATGATCCGTGTTCTATTAAAATATTATATCTTAAAACAATTATGAAATTAACTAATAGCTTTTTTTTAGCTTCAATTCTTTTGTTAATGTTTCTCCTTTTCGAAGCATTTATTGTTGGTCCTTCAACTTACCTATCTTCAAATCAAACAGCAAAAAAATTAAAAGATACAGTACAAATATTTAACGGTAAGGATTTATCAAACTTAAGAATAATCCTTGAAAATCCGGACATAAATAAAAAAGATATCTATTCAGTTAAAGATAGCATTTTATATTTTCCTGCCGGATACAAAGGTTATATAAGGACCAAAGAAATATTTTCTAATTTCGATCTGCATGCGGAGTGGATGTGGACAGAAAAGGGTGAAGAAGGAAATAGCGGTATTTTAGTGTTTATACAGCCGCCCGATACAATCTGGCCAAATTGTATACAGGTAAATTTCAAAGAAGATCATGCAGGCGATTTAATTGCAATGAATGGTGCCGGTTTTAAGGAAGCTGCCGGTAAACCTAAAAATACGGCACTTATGCTTTCTGCTTCAAGCGAAAAACCTGAAGGAGAATGGAATACTTGCGAGATAATCTGTCAAGACGATTCAATGGTTGTTTATATTAATGGTATATTGCAAAATAAAGCATCAGGAATTATCAATCATAGTGGGACAATTGGTTTACAACTGGAAGGTAAACCAATTGCCTTCAAAAATATTTACCTAATTAAGAAATAAAAAAACTAAAGAGAGGTCAAATCATGTTCTCCAATAAAGGGTATAAAACTACAGCTAAAGATTTAGCTCGTTTATTTTACATCTTTTTAATTTTATCCATTCTTTCTTTTATCTCATCCGGTACTGAAATTACATATGGAAAAAATGGAATTACAGATGTAAAAAAATCAGAGAAAAATGGCTGGGAGCAAGTCCCGGAAATTCTTAAAAAAATTGTTGCTCCGAAATTTCCCGATAAAGAGTTTAATATTATAAAATATGGTGCAATTTCAGACGGAAAAACTCTTTGCACAAAAGCTTTTAAGAAAGCAATTGAAGCATGCAATAAAGCCGGCGGCGGTGTTGTCATTGTTCCAGAAGGTGAATTTTTAACCGGTGCAATTCATTTAAAGAGCAATGTTAACCTGCATGTATCTAAAAACGCTGTTCTGAAATTCAGTATAAATCCTAAAGATTATTTACCGGTAGTCCAAGCTCGATGGGAAGGTGTCGATTTAATGAATTATTCTCCTTTGATCTACGCATATGGACAGGAAAATATTGCTGTAACGGGGGATGGAATTCTTGATGGTCAAGCAAGCAATGAAAATTGGTGGAAGTGGAAAAAGTTGGGCAACGATAAAGAAAGCCGTCCGCGATTAATGCAGTTAAATGATGATAATGTTCCCGTTCAAAAAAGAATTTTTGGAGAAGGCTATTATTTAAGACCAACCTTTATTGAATTTTATAAATGCAAAAATATTCTAATAGAAAATGCAACATTAAAGGATTCTCCTTTTTGGTTCATTCACCCTGTACTTAGTAATAATATAACGGTAGAGAATGTAACTACAAATGGTAACGGACCGAACAATGACGGCTGTGATCCCGAATCGTCTTCGGATATTTTAATTAAAGGATGCACCTTTAATAACGGTGACGATTGTATTGCAATTAAATCCGGAAGAAATAATGATGGCAGAAGAATAAATACTCCTAGCACAAATATTATCATTCAAAATTGTAAAATGAAAGATGGGCATGGCGGAGTTGTGATAGGAAGTGAAATAACCGGCGGGTGCTCGAATGTTTTTGCAGAAGATTGTGAAATGGACAGCCCGAATCTGGACCGGGCTCTTCGTATCAAATCAAATTCTAAAAGAGGGGGTACAGTAAAAAATATTTATATGAGGAATGTGAAAGTGGGACAGGTTAAGGAAGCTATTGTAAAGCTTAATATGCATTATGATCCTCCTGAAGCTGTCGGATATCATTATAACCCGGTATTTGAAAATATTGTAGTACAAAATGTTACGAGTAAGAAAAGCAAGTATGGCTTGTTCATGGACGGACTTGAGGATTCACAAATAAGAAATGTTACAATTATAGACTGCAGATTTAACGGAGTTGATAATGGAAACTATATAAAATATGTGGAAGCCTTGAAATTAGAAAATGTCTATATAAACGGTAAGCTTGTAAAAGAATAATTCGACTTGTTTAACCTTATTTAATCCCGAAAGTAAATTATATGTTTAAGATTATTTGTACGGTTATTTTCACTTTTATTTCGATAAAAATTAATGCCCAGATTTATGTTTCTCCAGATGGGGATGACTCTAATCCGGGAACTATAGATAAACCATATAAAACAATATCATATGCAATGAATCAGGCCTATGCCGACTCAACTATTTATTTAAGAGGGGGAGTATATGAGCTTTCCTCTACAATTAAACCGGAAAGAAGCGGTTCCGCGGGTAAATATATAAGGTTATGGGCATTCCCCGGTAAAACACCCATTTTAGATTTTTCGGGGCAAAGTTACAGTTCATCAAGCCGGGGTTTTAATTTATCCAGAGATTATTGGTACTTCAAAGGTTTGGTAATTAGAAATGCCGGTGATAACGGGATTAATTTAAGCGGTGATTATAATATTATTGAAAACTGTACTTTCTATTATAATAAGGATACCGGATTGCAAATATCCGGCGGTGGTGGACATAATTATGTCCATAATTGTGACTCATTCGAAAATTATGATCCTGGTACACACGGAGAAAATGCAGATGGTTTTGCACCAAAACTTGATGTTGGTCCCGGAAATGTATTCAGAGGCTGCCGTGCATGGAGCAATTCTGATGACGGCTGGGATTTTTATGAAGCACAAAACGATGTAATACTCGATAGCTGCTGGTCTTTTGATAACGGATTCAATATCTGGGGTGATTCAAATTACCAAGGGGATGGCAATGGATTCAAAGTCGGTGGTAATTATATCCCTACTCATCATCTTTTAATGAACTGTGTGGCATTTGATAATAAGGGAAAGGGATTTGATCAGAATAATAACACTGCCGGCGTAACAATTGTAAATTGTACAGGGATTGGAAATAAAAACAAAAATTTTTCTTTTCCATCCATACCCACAACCGGGACTGATAGTTTAATTAATAATTTATCCTTTGATGGTTCAATAAGCCTGGAATCTTCTTCGGTACAAATTACAAATAGCTGGAATGGCTTTACTGTTTCAAACTCAGATTTTTTGAGCCTTGATACTTCTCTTGCAAAAAGCCCGAGAACTTCCGATAGCAGTATTTCTCCTACTAATCTTTTTAGGCTGGCACCTGGCAGTTCGTTAATAGACGCCGGTACAGATATTGGCTTGCCTTATAATGGAAAAGCTCCTGATATAGGTGCATTTGAATCAAAGGGTTTTACTTCAGTTAATACAAATAAAAATAATTCTTTGAATTTTAACCTTTTCCAGAATTATCCAAATCCATTTAATCCTTCAACAAAAATAGAGTATAATGTCCCGGTTCAATCGAGAGTTATTTTAAGAATTTTCAGTCTTACCGGGCAGGAAGTCAAGGAGCTTGTAAATGAAGAACAGCCTGCAGGAAATCATTCGGTAATTTTTAGTGCACATCAAATTGCTTCAGGAATATATTTCTATAAATTATCACTGGAAAATAGAATCTTAACAAAAAAGATGATCCTTTTAAAGTAATTTCTTTTTCAAAAATATCATAAAAAAATTTGTTAGGAGTTACCAGTTAAGAATCAGTCTGAATTTACAAAACCACATGAAATTAAATGTCCTAAAAAGTTTTAGTTAAATATTAAAAGGGAGAAAAATTTTATGAAGCTTACATTGTTATTTTTTACCTCTATATCTTTTGTTATTCTATTGTTTTTTCCCAAAAGTGCAATTATAAAAAGAGACGCTCCTTCTTCCCATAATAAGAAAGCTGATAGTCTTTTAGTTTCTAAAGATGCTCTTTGGTCAATCAGAATGGCTAATTCATTTATCTTTAGACATCCCGATTATAATATTAATTATGATGACAAAGATGAATGGAACTATGAAGAAGGATTGATGCTTCAATCTCTATATAAATTATTTTTGAAGACTAATGACAATAAATATTATAATTATATCATTAAAAACCTTGACCGCTATTTGACTGATGACGGAACTATAAAAACATACGTATTTTCAAAATTCAGGCTAGATGATATAACTCCGGGTATAGTTATCCTTGATATTTATAAAAAAACAGGTCAAGAAAAATATAAAATAGCGGCAGATACTTTAAGAAAACAATTAAGATTACAGCCGAGGACAAAGGAGGGAGGTTTTTGGCATAAAGAGATTTATCCTCATCAAATGTGGCTGGACGGACTTTTTATGGCTGAACCATTCTATGCAAAGTATGCGGAAATGTTTAATGAAACCTCTGATTTTAATGATATTGCGAATCAATTTACTTTAGTTTATAAACACACCCGTGATCCCAAAACAGGTTTGTTATATCATGGCTGGGATGAGAGCAAAGAACAAAAATGGGCAGATCCTAAAACAGGAGTATCACCTAACTTTTGGGGAAGAGGAATGGGCTGGTATGAGATGGCTTTGGTTGATGTGCTAGACTTTTTTCCTAAAGATAATCCCAAAAGGAAAGAGTTAATTAATATCCTCCAGGAAACCTGCAAGGCGCTTTTAAAATATAAAGATGAAAAAACGGGATTGTGGTATCAAGTTTTAGACAAAGGGGATAAAGATGGCAATTATCTTGAAGCTTCGGGTTCCTGTATGTTTGTTTATGCATTTGCAAAAGGAACAAACAAAGGTTACTTGAATAAAAAATATTATAAAATCGCTGAAGATTCATATAATAGTATTATAAACAATTTTATTAAAGTTGACAATAACGGACTTGTAAATATTTTACACACTTGTATGGGCGCCGGTTTAGGGGGGAATCCTTATAGAGACGGCAGCTTTGACTATTACATTAGTGTTCCTCAAAGAACCAATGATTTTAAAACTGTAGGTCCATTTATTCTATCTTCAATAGAATTGAATAAATAAAAAATCCATTAATACACCAAATTTTGTTGATTATTTTATTCCTTATTAGAAAAAATTTTAATAAATTTAATTGATAAAGTTACCGATAAAGTTATAACTACAATGAATAAAAAATTTCAAATAACTTTAGATGACATTGCAAAAAGGCTCAATGTATCTAAAGTAACCGTATCAAAGGCATTGAGAGGGCATCCGGATATTTCCTTTGAAACAGCACAAAAAGTGAAAGCTGTAGCAAAAGAATTGGGTTATACTCCCAATTTTATGGCGAGAAATTTATCGTCAAAAAACTCCCATACTATCGGACTCGTCGTTCCCAAAATTGCTCATTATTTTTTTGGTTCCGTAATAGAATCAATTTATGAAGCTGCCTTGGAAAATAATTATGAAATTATTTTAACAGTTTCACAAGAAAATGCTGAACGTGAAAAAAAGCATATCCGATCGCTGCTCTCTATGCGCGTAGATGGATTGCTAATTTCAATTTCCCAGCAAACTAAAGATTATGAAATATTTAACACTATAAAAAATTATAATGTTCCTTTAGTTTTTATGGATAGAGTTGTAGATTTACCTGAATTCAGTAGTGTGACTGTTGATGATAGGGGAGGTTCTTTTTTAGCAATCGAACATGCAATCCAGCTTGGTTATAAAAAAATTGCACATATTGCAGGTTATCAGGAAATAAATATCGGTCAAAGAAGATATTTAGGTTTTGAAGAAGCAATGAAAAAATACAACATCCCGATAAATCCCGATTGGGTTGTGTACGGAGGATTCGGAGAAGTCGACGGATATCATGGATTTATGAAATTATATAAATCAGGTAATTTGCCTGATTTTATTTTTGCCGTCACTTATCCGGTAGCTTTAGGTGTTTATGCTGCGCTTTCCGAACTGGGTCTAAAAATTCCTGATGATATTGATATCATGTGTTTCGGGAACAGTGATGTCAATAGATTTCTTTCACCATCACTTAGTTGTGTTGATCAACCGACAGAAGAACTAGGAAGAAAATCTGTCGAATTAATTCTTGAGATTATTAATAATCCTACAGATTATATTCCAAGACATATTGAACTACCCACCGGCTTAATCATTAGAGAAACAGCAAAAATGCAGAAAGAATTATTAAAATAGATGAATTACTCTGTCTAATACTTAAGTAAAAAGATGAAAACTTAATTTTTTTGGATAAAGTCTCTAAAAATTAAAAGGTAAAATTTCTTCTAATTTATTTTGTTAAGATTTAATAAATATAGGATTTTTTTTTAATTTAACGTTAAATTTTTTCAAAATTGATAATGGAATAAAAACTTGGAAAACATTTACTCCTATATTTATTCAAATGAAGTCGTTAAAAAATCGGCTTTTAATATATTATTGGTATCCGTAGTTTTCTTTATACCTACTATTTCTCACCTAGTAGATTTCCCGCTTTATTTATTTGATCCTATGAGAGTGGCAATTATTCTGGCAATAATTTTTACTTCAAGAAATAATGCTTTTTTACTTGCTCTTACGCTGCCGGCATTTTCGTTTTTTGTCTCTTCGCACCCATATTTTTTAAAGGCAGCCTTAATTACATCCGAATTAGTTATGAATATCTACATATTCTATTTATTATTTAGCATTTGGAAAAAATATTTTTGGAGTATGCTTGCAGGTATTTTGATCGCAAAGATCTTTTATTATATAGCAAAATATATATTTATTTCGTCCAATTTAATTGATAGTAATTTAATATCAACACCTTTGCTGCTTCAATTGGGTTTAGCGGTAATTTTAAGTATTTTATTAGATATAGCTATGCTGTATAAAAATAGGTTGTAAAAATTAAGGAAATAATTTGTGGAAAATAAAGCATTAAAAATAATTCTTGATAATAAAGCTGTTGCTATTATCCGGATGCAAGATCCTCGTAAATTGTTAAAAGTAGTAGAAGCAATCTATAAAGGCGGAATTAAATCTATTGAAATTACAATGACCGTTCCCGGTGCATTAAAACTGATTGAAGAAGCTAGTAAAACGGTTGGTGGTTATATAAATATAGGTGTCGGTTCCGTGTTAAATAAACAAACCGCAAGTGATGCTGTTAATGCCGGAGCAAAATATATTGTAAGCCCTGTATTTAAACCGGAAATTATTCAGGAAGCAAAAAAACACAATATTCCTGTAATACCGGGTGCATTCTCACCTACAGAAATTTTAGCTGCATTTGAAGCAGGTGCGGATATTGTTAAAGTTTTTCCCGCTGATATTGTTGGAATGGCATTCTTTAAGGGAGTCCTTGCTCCTATGCCGCATTTAAAATTGATGCCCACGGGGGGTGTATCATTAACTAATGCAGGCGATTGGTTAAAAATAGGTGCATGTGCCGTAGGCGTTGGTTCAGCTTTACTGGATAAAAAAGCAGTTGAAGAAGAAAATTATAATTTGCTGACTCAAAATGCAGAAAAGTTAATGGCAAGTATAAATAAAGCAAAAGAAACATAAACATGTGCCAGTCAATTTAAAAGTAAGTAGCACATTAGTAAAACATATTATTTAAAGACGGAAATATAAACAGACTATGCCGGATAAAGTATTAACATTTGGTGAATTAATGTTGAGATTATCAGCACCAAATTATCAGAGATTCGTTCAATCAGATTATTTTGATGTCAGTTTTGGCGGGGGAGAAGCCAATGTGGCAGTTTCATTATCAAATTATGGATTCGATAGTTATTTTATCAGTAAGCTTCCCTCACATGAAATCGGGCAAGCTGCAGTTAATAGCCTGTTAAAACATGGAGTAAAAACGGATTTTATTGTTCGGGGAGGAAATAGAATAGGGATTTATTTTTTGGAAACAGGGGCAAGCCAGCGTGCATCCAAAGTAATTTATGACAGAAGCGACTCTTCAGTTACAACATTAATAAAAAATGAACTTGATTGGGATAAAGTATTTGATAATGCGAAATGGTTTCACTGGACGGGCATAACCCCTGCTTTAGGTAAAAATGCCCAGGAGTGCTTAATAGAAGCTTGTAAAGCGGCCAGGAAAAAGGGCGTAATTATTAGCGCTGATTTAAATTACAGGGCCAAATTGTGGAGTGAAAAAGAAGCTCAATCTGTTATGATTCCATTTATGGAATATGTAGATGTTTGTATTTCAAATGAAGAAGATGCTGAAAAAAGTCTCGGCTTTAAAGCCGGAAGTACAAATATTGAAAATGCAGAAATAGATGAAAGCGGTTATTATAATTTAGCAAAAGAGTTGAAGAAGAAATTCAATTTTAAAACAGTTGCAATCACTTTAAGAGAAAGTTTTTCCGCTTCAACAAACGGCTGGAGCGCAATTTTACATGACGATAAAAACTGCAAAAAGCCTTATAGATCAAAAAGATACGAGATTCAAATAATAGACAGAGTCGGAGGTGGAGATTCGTTTTCGGGTGGACTAATATTTGGACTTTTAAGAAAAAATAATACTCAAGAAGCTTTGGAATTTGCCGTTGCTGCCTCATGTTTGAAACAAACAATACCGGGGGATTTTAACTTGGTTTCAGTAAGTGAAGTTGAAAAACTTTCTAAAGGAAGCGGTTCAGGAAGAGTAGAAAGGTAATCAGCTGTTATTTAAATTAAATTCAAATATTAATTCCGCCAACTCCGCTTTGCTATTTTTTTAATTAATATTCTAAAAAAAGTAATTGAAAACTTTTCATATATAAACTGTTATTGTAATATAACTTAATAACCATTAATGCGAGGGTAGAATGGCTAATAATGAAACAAAAAAAGAAAAAACCGCGGACCCTTTAATTACAGATAAGCTGGCAAAAGTTGGTTCATACAGGTGGACAATCCTTGCCCTGGTTTTCTTTGCTACAACTGTAAATTATCTCGACCGCCAAGTAATCAGCCTTTTGAAAGATGATTATCTTGATCCTGCTTTTCACTGGACTGAATCCGATTATGCTAGTGTCGTTGTTGCATTTCAGGTTTGTTATGGTATAGGTATGTTATTTATGGGGTGGTTAATCGATAAGCTGGGAACTAAGTTGGGATATGCTTTATCATTAACGGTATGGAGTTTTGCCGCAATCGGGCATGCATTTGCACGCAGCACAGTAGGTTTTATGACTGCCCGTGGTTTTTTAGGATTAAGCGAAGCTGGAAATTTTCCGGCGGCTATTAAAACTGTTGCCGAATGGTTCCCTAAAAAGGAAAGAGCCTTGGCAACCGGGATTTTCAACTCCGGAACAAATGTCGGGGCAATAGTTGCGCCGCTTACAGTTCCATTTATTGCAGTTGCATACGGCTGGCAGGAGGCATTTATATTTACCGGTGCAATTGGTCTTATTTGGTTAATCTTCTGGCTCAAAGTTTATGAAATTCCTAGAAAACATAAAAAATTGTTAAAACCGGAGTTTGAATATATTCATAGTGACCTTGATGAGAAAACAGACCAGGAAGATTCAGTAGTAAAAATCAGCTGGATTAAGCTGCTGGGGATCAGGCAATCATGGGCTTTTGTTATCGGAAAATTTCTTACTGATCCTGTCTGGTGGTTTTATCTTTTTTGGCTCCCCTCATTCCTCGATAAACAATACGGAATGACTAAAACAAAAGTAGCACTTCCAATAGCTGTTGTTTATACAATGACAACAGTTGGCAGTATTTTCGGCGGATGGCTTTCCGGAAAATTTATTAAGATGGGATGGGAAGTTTATAAAGCCCGTAGAACAGCAATGTTAATTTTTGCTTTGTTGGTTATTCCCGTTATTTCTGCCCAGGCTTTGGGGCAATATAGTCCCTGGTTTGCAATTATTATTATTGGAATTGCAGCTTCTGCACACCAGGCATGGTCTGCAAATATTTTCACTATTACTTCCGATATGTTTCCAAAGAGAGCTGTTGCATCGGTAACAGGACTTGGAGGAATGGCTGGTTCTGTTGGCGGAATTCTAATAGCTGCATTTGCAGGAATTATTCTTGATCATTATAAAGCTTTAGGCTCTATTGAAACAGGCTACTACATAATGTTTTTTGTTTGCGGGTCAGCTTATATAATTGCCTGGGTATTAATAAACCTGCTTGCACCTAAGATGAAGCGAGTAGAGTCAGCGAGATTAAATTAGTAATTAATAAAAGGAAATGAAGATGAAAACAGATGAAAAAAGCAATGTTGCAGAATTTAATGAATTGAAAGTTCTAAATGAAAATGTATCAATTTATGCTAATTCATTTAATGAATTGGAAGACTGTGTATTCTTTATTGGAAAACGGGATTCCAGCAAATATTTATATATAGCCGCAAAAAATGAAAACAATTTGTTGAAAAAATTTGAAGGCAAAATTGTTGATGGAAATAAAATAAACGGATTTAATATTATAAAGGAATGCGATTTAAATAATAAAAATGCAAAACTTATACAGGAGAATTTCGAATATACAAGACCAAAAGTAATTGGACTCAAGTATTCTTTTGGTTTTGGTGATAGAATCGGATTGGCTAATCCCGGTCATCTTAAATCTATTGAAAATAGAAAAATCGGGGTAATTCTTGCACAGCAATCTATACGCGAAATGACCAGGACAGAACGTAACCCTGATGATATTATGAGCGCTGCTGTATGGGCTGTTTTCCAGGAGGGATATGTTGAAGGTTTCGGTGCTGATGCTGATCATTTAAAAACAATTGAGGATATTAATCGTTTGGTTGATACCGGCTTTACAATGTTTACTTTTGATCCAAGCGACCATGTAATTTCGGGTGTTGAAAAGATGAGTGATCAGGAGATTGAGGAAAAAATTAAAAATTTACCATGGGATAAATATGAAGAAAGCTACAATGAATTGTTAAACAGGTATGAAAATAAGAACCTGAAGATTAATGACAGCTTCACTATATCGCCTTCCAAAAGGGAAATAATCTCTGCTGTGCTGAAATATTTTGGTGTTGTATTACAGGGTAAAAAAATGTTTAATCATTTGTCTTCATTTGAGAATTATGACTATGAAGTTGAAATCTCTATAGATGAAACTGATACTGTTACCTCACCCTTTGATCATTTCTTTGTTGTTAATGAATTAAAAAAGAAAAAAGTTGAATTTGTCAGTTTAGCCCCTAGGTTTATCGGCGATTTTGAAAAAGGTATTGACTATAAAGGAAATTTAGATGTTTTCAGGCAGGATTTTGTTAAACATGCGGCTATTGCAGAATTCTTTGGTAATTATAAAATAAGTCTTCATTCGGGTAGTGATAAATTTAGTGTATACGATATTATCTCGGAAAACAAAAATATTATTATTCATGTTAAAACCGCGGGAACAAGCTATCTGGAAGCTATTAAAGTAACTGCTGCAAGAGATCCCCAACTTTTCAGAAAAATACTTGATTTTTCAAGAGGACTTTATGAACAGGAAAAGAAAACCTATCATGTCTCGGCGGATATAAATAAATTAAAACCGGCAAAAGATTATAAAGACGAAGAGTTAGTCGGACTTTTTGACGATAATAATGTAAGACAAATTTTGCATGTAACTTTTGGTAAAGTATTGACTGACAGGGATAGTAATAATAAATATATTTTCAGGGATGATTTATATAAATGCTTAAAAGAAAACGAAGATCTTTATGATGAATATCTATATAAGCATTTTAGAAAACATCTCGCACCATTTGAAAAAAATGTTTCATAGTTAAAAGAGAAAAAAAATGAATTTTGATTTATCTTCTTTAAAAGGGAAAACTTGTGTAATAACAGGAGGCACCGGCGGAATCGGATCTGCTATTGTAGATGCTGTTGCAAGTGCAGGAATTAATTTGGTTTTAATTAGTCGATCAAAGGAAAAGGTTGAAAAGAAAGGATTGGAACTAAAAGAGAAATATAATATCAAAACCCTTGGTCTTCCTTCAGATGTTAATGATAAAGATACTCTAATGAAAGTCAAGGAAAGTACATTAAATGAATTCGGCACAATTGATTTTTTAATTAATTGTGCAGGCGGGAATTTTCCTAAAGCAACTGCTTCAAGAGAATTTTTGGAAGAAAAAGATTTGAGCAATCTTGAAAATACTTTCTTTGGATTGGAGTTAAATGATATTAAAAAAGTATTTGACCTGAATTTTATAGGCTCTCTTTTGCCAACCCTTATCTTTGCCGATGTTATGGTTAAAAATAAAGCCGGTTCAATCATTAATATTTCTTCTATGAATGCATTTAGGCCGTTAACTAAAATTGTTGCGTATTCGGCGGCGAAAGCATCAATAAATAATTTTACTCAATGGCTGGCAGTGCATTTTGCAAGGATAAATGTTAGGGTTAATGCGGTTGCTCCAGGTTTCTTTTTAACTGACCAGAACAGGTTCTTATTAACAGATGAAAAAACAGGTAATTTAACTGAAAGAGGGAAAAAAATCATAAATCTAACTCCTATGCAAAGGTTTGGAAATGCAGATGAACTGCAGGGAATTATTCTCTTTCTTTTATCTGATTATGCAAAATTTATAACAGGTACCATTATCCCTGTCGATGGCGGATTTGGTGCCTACTCCGGAGTATAATATAGTAGCACAGATTGGAAATCTGTGCTACAGGAACTAATAATAACGAATAAAATATTTAGGAAAATAAATATGAGTAATGGATTAAATATTAATTCAAAAGCTGAATTTGATTTTATATCTCTCGGCGCACTTGTACATAGGTTGGATCCCGGAACCGTACCTTTTAGAAAAGCTGTTAAATGCAGTATCCATGTAAGCGGTGGAGAATTTAACGTTGCTGCTAATTTAGCCGATTGTTTTTTATTAAAAACAGGGGTTGTATCGGCAATAGTAAATTACCCGATTGGCGATTTAATTGCAGAACGTGTAAGAGGTATGGGTGTTAAAGGCTTCTATAAGAAATTTAAACATAATGGTGTAAACGGACCAAATATGGCTACTGTTTACAGTGACCGCGGATTTGGAATCCGTGCACCTGTGGTTTTTTATAACCGCTGCAACGAAGCCGCATCGCTTCTGAAACCCGGCGATTTCAACTGGAATGAGATATTTGAGGGTGGTATTAAATGGTTTCACAGCGGAGGTATTTTCGCAGCACTTTCTATAACTACGGGGGAATTGATTGAAGAGGCTATGAAAGCTGCCAAAGCTGCCGGTGCAGTTACCAGCTTTGATCTTAATTTCCGTGCTAAACTTTGGAATATTTGGGGCGGTGAACAAAAAGCTGTGGAAGTTATTGATCGTATTGTCAAGCATGTTGACGTACTGGTAGGCAACGAAGAAGACCTACAGAAAGGTTTGGGGATACCAGGTCCGGAAGTTGCATCTAAATCAAAACTGGATCCTTCTACTTTTTTTGGTATGATAGATAAGGTTACTGCAAAATATCCCCATGTAAAAGTTGTCGCCACTACTCTCCGCGAGGTTCACGCAACTCAGCATCATAGCTGGAGTGCAGTTGCCTGGATTAATGGTAAAACTTATCAAGCACCAACAGGCGAATTAAATGTATTTGATCGCGTTGGAGGAGGTGATGGTTTCGCAAGTGGTTTCTTTTATGGATTGATTAATAATGAATCTCCGGAAGAGGCCGTAAAACTTGGGTGGGCACACGGAGCATTGCTTACTACATATCCAGGCGATACGACAATGGCGACTATTGATGAAGTAAGAGCTTTTGTACAAGGAGGTTCGGCAAGAATCCAAAGATAATTCTAATCATTGGTATATATTTTTTACCATAATCTTAATCTTGCTCATACTTTTATACAGAGTATTCAAGTAAAGTCTAGGATTATGATTATGTATACTTTAAGTGAATTAAATACGGTTATATTATCCTTATTTAATAAATAAGATAATGTTTATGGGCAAATGAACATTTTCTTTTTAATATACCTTCGATAAATTTGCAGATACAAATATTAATCTTTAATCTGAAGAATAAAGCTTATATATGCAGTACTTCGCTAAAGGCAGTGAAATAGATAAATTAAGTAATGATGTTTTAAAGGAAGGAATTTATTCTTCTTTAGAAAAACTGGGGAATAAAAAGAAAGTCCTTGTTATTCCGCCAGATATTACACGTTTCCATTCATTTTCAGGTATTCTTACAAAATTTATTTATGAATATTATGGAAATGCTCTAACTGATATTTTACCTTCTATAGGTACACATTTCCCGATGACTGACGAAGAAATAACAAAAATGTATCATGGGATTCCTAAAGAATTATTTCGTGTTCATAACTGGAGAAAAGATTTAGCAACTTTAGGAGAAGTACCATCGGAATTTATTAATAAAGTTTCCGAGGGTAAATTAAATTATTCCTGGCCGGCTCAGGTTAATAAAATTATAGTTGAAGGGAATTATGATCTGATATTATCAATTGGTCAGGTTGTTCCCCATGAAGTTGTGGGTATGGCTAATTATAATAAAAATATTTTTGTAGGAACCGGCGGGACAGAAGGAATAAATAAGAGTCATTTTCTTGGTGCCGTTTACGGGATGGAACGAATCATGGGCAGAGATGATACTCCGGTTAGAAAAGTTTTAAATTATGCTTCCGATCATTTTACCAATCATTTGCCGATTTTATATGCATTAACTGTAGTAGGTAAAGATGGAAAGGGTAAAGTAGTCCCTAAAGGTTTGTTTATCGGAGATGATTTTGAAAATTTCAGACACGCTTCCGATTTATCATTAAAGGTAAATTTTCAAATGTTGAATAAACCTTTAAAAAAAGTTGTAGTTTATTTAAACCCTCAAGAGTTTAAAAGCACCTGGCTTGGCAATAAAAGTATTTATAGAACTAGAATGGCAATTGATGACGGTGGTGAATTGATAATTTTAGCGCCGGGTTTAAAAGAGTTTGGTGAAGATAGAACAATCGATAAGTTAATAAGAAAATATGGTTACAAAACCACGCCTGAAATTCTAAAATTTGTAAGTGAAAGTGAAGAGCTAAAAAGTAATCTAAGTGCTGCTGCACATTTAATTCATGGTTCTTCTGAAAATAGGTTTTCCATTACTTATTGTCCCGGGCATATTACAAAAGAAGGGATAGAGAGTGTTAATTATAAATATGCTGATCTTAAAAAGATGATTAAGAAATACGATCCTAAAAAATTGATAGATGGTTTTAATATTATGGATGATGGTGAAGAAATATTTTATATATCCAATCCTGCGTTAGGATTGTGGGCATTTAAGGATAAATTCAAGAACAATTAAAAAGTTAAAAGTATAAAGGATAAAGTCCTGAACTCGACTCAAGAGTAAAAACAATGAAAGGCAAAATTAAAATTGTAGCAGATAATAAAATCCCGTTCCTAAAAGGTGTTTTGGAGCCTTATGCAGGCATTCAATATTTAAATCCGCCGGGCATCAATCTTGAAGTAATTAAAGATGAAGATGCTTTAATCATTAGAACAAGAACAAATTGTAATGCCGAACTTTTAGAAGGAACAAATATTAAATTTATTGCAACTGCTACAATCGGCTATGATCACATTGACACTGAGTACTGCTGTAGGAAAAATATTAAATGGATCAATGCACCGGGATGTAATTCTTCTTCGGTTATGCAATATATTTCTTCGGTATTGCTGACAATAGGTCATAAAAAGAAATTGAATTTAGCTGAGTTGACTATTGGGATTATAGGAGTTGGAAATGTCGGAAGTAAAGTTGCAAGAGCAGCAAAAATATTAGGTATAAATGTTTTACTAAACGATCCGCCTCGTGCACGTAAAGAAGGAAATAAAGGATTTGTTAACCTTGATGAATTAATTTCTCAAAGCGATATTATTACCTTTCATGTGCCTTTGATAAAAGAAGGTGTTGATAAAACATATCATATGGCAGATGAAAGTTTCTTCAATAAATTTAAAAACAGAAAGATGATTATTAATACATCAAGGGGGCAGGTTATTGAAACTAATTCAATAAAGAATGCCATTTTAAAAAAAATTGTTAGTACTGCTGTTCTTGATGTATGGGAGAATGAACCTAATATTGATTTGGAATTATTAAATATGGTTGATATTGCCACACCTCATATTGCAGGATATTCTGCGGATGGTAAAGCCAATGGTACATCGGTTTGTGTCAAAAATATCTCCTCCTTTTTTAACTTAAATATTGATAAGAACTGGTATCCTAATGAATTACCCAAACCCGGCAATTCAAGTGAAATTTTTATCGATTGTAAAAACCAATCAAACCAGGAAGGATTTTATAAAGCTATTGTTTCTTCATATGATATTATGAACGATGATAATACTCTTCGAAATTCGGTTGAGACTTTTGAAAAGCAAAGAGGTAATTATCCTGTTAGAAGGGAATTCCCTTTTTACAAAATAAAATTTAAAAATTGCAATAATGAAATTGAAAACAAACTTAAAGAACTTGGTTTTCAAATAAATACTTAAATCAAATATAAAATAAATAAGGGAATAAAAATGGCAAAACTTGCAGATATCGGACTTGTCGGATTAGCCGTAATGGGCGAGAACCTTGTATTAAATATGGAAAGTCATGGATTTGCAGTTGCAGTATTTAATAGAACTGTAGAAAAGGTTTATAATTTTGTTAACGGACGCGGAAAAAATAAAAATATCATCGGTACTTCTTCAATAGAAGAACTAGTTCAAAGTCTAAAATCACCCAGGAAAGTAATGTTAATGGTAAAAGCAGGGAAACCTGTCGATGATTTTATAGAATTGTTAATTCCTCATTTGGAAAAGGGAGATATAATAATTGACGGCGGGAACTCACACTTTCCCGATACCATTAGAAGAACAAAATATCTTGAAGAAAAAGGATTGCGTTATATTGGTACCGGTGTTTCCGGTGGTGAGGAAGGTGCTTTAAAAGGTCCCTCAATTATGCCGGGAGGCTCTCCTGAAGCCTGGCCCCATGTAAAACCTATTTTCCAGTCCATTGCAGCAAAAGTAGAAGACGGAACACCTTGCTGTGATTGGGTAGGTGAAAATGGTGCAGGTCATTTTGTTAAAATGGTTCATAACGGCATTGAGTATGGCGATATGCAATTAATTTGTGAAGCCTACCAGATAATGAAAGATCTTGTCGGTATGAATTATGAAGAAATGCATAATGTATTGAAAGAATGGAATGAAGGTGAACTAAACAGTTATTTAATTGAAATAACAAGAGACATTCTTGCTTATAATGATGAGGACGGAAAACCTCTTGTCGAAAAAATTTTAGATACGGCCGGGCAAAAGGGAACAGGTAAATGGACGGTTCTGGCTTCTCTTGATTCGGGTGCACCTTTAACATTAATCGGTGAAGCTGTATATGGCAGAACCTTATCATCATTGAAAGATGCAAGAGTTGAAGCATCAAAGGTTTTATCGGGACCATCGCCTAAATTCGAAGGGAATAAAAAAGAATTTATCGAAGACCTTAAAAAAGCTTTGTATGCTTCCAAAATAGTTTCTTATGCACAAGGTTATCTTCTGATGAGATATGCTGCTAAAGATTATAACTGGAATTTGAATTACGGCGGAGTTGCCTTAATGTGGAGGGGCGGATGTATTATCCGTTCTATTTTCCTCGGAAAAATTAAAAAAGCTTTTGATAAGAATCCTGATTTGACAAACTTATTGCTTGATCCTTTCTTTAAAGATAAAATTGAATCATCTCAGGAATCGTGGCGCAGGGTTGTAGCAGCTTCAGTAACTAACGGGATCTGGATACCGGCTCTTTCAACTGCATTAAATTACTTTGACGGGATTAGAAATTCACGATTACCGGCAAATTTGCTCCAGGCTCAAAGAGATTATTTTGGTGCACATACTTATGAAAGAGTCGATAAAAAGAGAGGAGAGTTCTTTCATACAAACTGGACGGGAAGAGGCGGTAAAACTGCATCTTCTACTTATAATGCATAAGTTAAATAAAGAAGGAAGCAAAACAATAGAACAAGGATAAAACGGATTCGACGGATATGAACGCATAAAGAAATTTCTATCCGTTTAATTCTTAAAATCCTTGTTCTATTAAATCCATAATTTTGAATATTAATTTTCACAGGATATTATAAAGGAATAATTAAATGAAACTATTAATAAAAGTAAGTTTGATTCCATTGATGTTTCTTCAATTTGGGTGCGGTAAAACATCAAATAAAAATCAGCCGATTGAAGCTGAATATCCTGAACAATTTCAAGTCTCGGTTACTAATCCATTGGATTCATTAAGAAAAGATGTTACTGTTCAGCTGGATATTAATTCTATAAAAGAAAAGCATTCTGATTTTAATCCACATGCTTTTATAGTATTCGATAAAGAAAAAGAATTGCCGAGCCAGACTGAAGATATTAACGGTGATAGAAATCCTGATAGAATTGTTTTCTTAACAGATATTAATCCTAAAGAAACACAAAATATAACTGTTAGATATTCCAAAGATGGAGAAAAAACCAGGGAATATGAGAAACGAACACAAGCAGTGTTAGGGGAAAAGGTTGATTATAAATTAGTCAAGGGTGAATATTCAGGCGGAAGATTCCAGGATGTTGATTCCGCGAAAGTACCCGCTGATCATGTAGCTCATGATGCACTTTATAGAATTGAAGGCCCGGGCTGGGAATCAGATTTAATAACCTATAGATATTACCTGGATTCCAGGAATAGAAATGATATTTTTGGTAAAAAAGTCCATGAACTGGTATTGCAGAAATTAGGAATCAATGACTTGGTTTCGAACAGCATGGAATCTTATACAAAAATGCTCGATTGGGGAATGGATATTTTTAAGGTAGGCGAATCACTTGGAATAGGTTCAATCGGGATGTGGTATGATAATAAAGTTTATACTGTAAGTAAAACCGATAGTGTTATAGCAATTATTGCGACTAACGGTCCAATTAGATCGGATGTCTATACAAAATATTACGGATGGCAGGTTGGAAAAGAAAAGTATAATTTATTTTCAAACCTTTCTATTTCTGCAGGGAGCAGGTTAACAAAAACTGACCTGGAGTTAACAGGCGGTGAAGCAAATTTTTGTACGGGTTTAGCTAAACATCCTAATTGCGGATTCATGAAATCGGTCAATAAAAATTCTGAATGGGGATACATTGCCCTTTACGGCAAACAAAGTTTATCCGGAGATAATCTTGGAATAGCAGTATTTTATAAAAATCCGGATCTAATCAAAACTACTGAAGACAAAGATAGTTATATTGTAGTATTGAAACCGGCAAACGGAAAGCTGCAATATTATTTTGCGGCAGCCTGGGAAGAAGAACCAAACGGGATTAAAAATAAAGACAAATTCCAATTATATTTAGATAAAACCATTGAGGAATTAAATAATCCTGTTAAAACAACAATTGAATAAAAAAAACGGTGTGAATGTGCCAGTCACTTCTAAAGTGACTGGCACTTACGCTGCATGTAGAAATTAAAAAAGAGAGGTAAGATATGGAGGTAAGATATTCACCAAATTTTGAAGGATTTAAAAAACTTGATACTTCCGGGCTTCGCGATGGATTCCTGGTTAATAAATTATTTGAGCCCGGTAAAATTTATTTAGTATATTCAGATGTAGATAGAGCAATAGTTGGTTCTGCAGTTCCGACTGATAAAGGATTAAAGCTGGAAGCGAGTAAGAAAGAAATGTCTGCAGATTATTTTGCGGAAAGAAGGGAAGTAGGAATTATTAATATCGGGAAAGAAGGAGCAATTCTTGTCGATGGTAAAGAATACAAAATGGAGCACAAAGATGCTTTATATATTGGAAGGGGGACAAAGGAAATAGAATTTACCAGTAAAAATAAAAATGAACCTGCTCAATATTATTTTGTAAGCTATCCTTCGCATAAAGAATTCCCAACAACACATTCAAAATTTTCCGATGCCGAACCAAACCGGCTTGGAAGCTTAAAAGATTCAAATCACAGGACTATTTATAAATATATTCATCCTAACGGGATTAAAAGTTCGCAGCTTGTTATGGGGTTAACCGAGTTAGAGGAGGGGAGTGTCTGGAATACAATGCCGGTTCATACACACCAGCGAAGGTCCGAGATTTATATGTACTTTAACCTGGAAAACAATTCACTTGTATTCCATTTTATGGGAACACCTTTCGAAACAAGGCATATTGTAGTTAGAGATCGCCAGGCAGTAATATCACCCAGCTGGTCTTTCCATTCAGGTTCTGGAACTCAAAATTATTCGTTTATCTGGGCGATGGGTGGAGAAAACCAGGCTTTCGATGATATGGATGCGGTTAAGATGGATGAATTAATGTAAGATATATTTAACAATTCAGGATCATAAAAAGAGGTAAAAATGATTTTAGACCAATTTAGTTTAAAAGGTAAGACTGCAATTGTTACAGGTTCGAACCAGGGTATCGGGCAGAAATATGCTCTCGCCCTTGCTGAAGCCGGTGCTGATATTGTCGGGGTTTCATACGTAGAGGATTTTAGCGAGACAATAAAAATAATACGGGATACAGGGAGAAATATAAAAACATATGTAAGTGATTTTTCAAAACGTAATTCTTTATATGAATTTATTAAGGATGTAAAATCGGATTTTCCTAAGATCGATATACTAGTTAATAATGCAGGAACAATTTTAAGAAAACCTATTTCAGAACACCCGGACGAATATTGGGACAAAGTTATTGAAGTGAATCTTTCTTCGCAATTTATTTTAACCCGTGAAATCGGGAAAGATATGGCAGAAAGAGGATACGGCAAAATAGTTTTCATTGCTTCGCTCTTATCTTTTCAGGGTGGGATATGGGTCCCGGGTTATTCTGCTTCCAAGGGAGGTGTTAAACAATTGACTATGGCTTTTGCAAATGAATGGGCATCCAAAGGTGTAACCGTAAATGCAATTGCACCGGGATATATTGCAACGGATAATACAAAAGCACTGCGCGAAGATCCTGTTAGGAGTAAATCAATTTTAGATAGAATTCCTGCAGGAAGATGGGGCACACCTGAAGATCTAATGGGCACAATTGTCTTCTTAAGTTCGGATGCTTCAAACTATTTGAACGGAAGCGTTGTAATTGTCGACGGCGGCTGGATGGGTAGGTAAAAATTTATATTTATTTCTTATAGATTTTTCAAACCTGGGTTACAATCGGGGCTTTTTATTTTATAAATTTCTTTTGCAAAATAAGAAACATTTAAAATTAAGAGTTGTAATCAGTCGGTATTTTTACAAAAAATTCAGAGCCAACACCCGGTTCACTTTTAACATGGATTGTTCCTTGAAGAAAGGAGATATATTTTTTTGTTATAGTTAACCCGAGTCCAGTCCCTTCATATTGCCTGTTCAATCCTTCACTGGCCTGCCTGAATTCATCAAAGATTAGAGCTTGACTTTCTTTCGGGATCCCGATCCCGGTATCAGCAACTTTTATTACGGCATATTCTTTAGCATTTTTTTCGGTTGTTACTGATACAACAACACTACCTTGAGAAGTGTATTTCACTGCATTATTAATAAGATGAGATATGGTATTCTGCACAATCTTTTTATCAGAATTTATTATAAGTTCATGGTGAAACATGCGGACATTCAATGAGATATTTTTAATCTGCGCAACCGCTTTATATAAATTAATTTCTTCATGAACTAAATCAACAAGATTAAACCGGGAAGGATTTATTTCAAATTTATTTGCTTCAATGCGGGATAAATCTAAAATTGAATTTAATGTTTCCAGTAATCTTTTTCCGCTGTTATAAATATCTTTTACCATCTTCAGGTTTTCAGGTTTTTTTATCTCTTCAGATAGAATTTCAGAATAACCTAAAATACCAACTAACGGAGTTCGTAATTCATGACTCATATTGGCAAGAAAACTTGATTTGAGGCGGTTCATGTCTTCTGCTTTTTCCTTAGCAGCAATCAGCTCTTCTTCAAATTTTTTCCTTTCTGTAATATCTCTTATAACTGCGATAGCAAGAGGTTTTTCATTCAGCTGAAATAAAGAAAGATTTACTTCAACATAAAAGGGTACATTGTTCCGCAAATTTATCCACTCAAATAGCTGCGGTTCCCCGTTATAAACTTTTTCTATTAGACTATGTGCTTTTTGTTCAGATGGAATACCATCCTGCTGGTATTCCGGGGATAACTCCAAAGGTGTTTTTCCAATAATTTCAGATTTTGGAAGACCGAATAAATTTTCGGTTACTGGATTACAGTCAACTATTTTAAGCTCATCCATTATAAAAATAGCATCGTTGGATTTTTCAAATAATGTTCTAAATTTCCTTTCCGAATTTTTTATCTGGTTTTCAATCTTTTGCTTTTCAGCTATATTTCTTGCAATAGCTAGAATATTTCCGTTTGAAAGTCTTTTACTGGTTACATCGGAAGGGAAAGTGGTTTTATCCTTTCTTAATAAAACTCTTTCCGAATGAATGGTTTCTCCGGCGAGAAGTTCATTTAGCATTATAGGTTTTTTATTTAAATCATCCGGTTCAATAATTTCCTTTATCTTTAGCTTCAATAATTCCTGCCGTGAATAACCAAGCTCCTGGCACGCATAAGAATTCGCTTCAATTAGATAGAGTCCCTTATCAAAAACTATAATCCCATCGGATGCCTGTTCTACAAGCTCACTGTATTTAAGCTCGGAATCCTGTATTTTCTTTAAGTTTACCAGGTTTTGCTTATTATCGTAGAAGAGAATTAGAATCCAGGATAAACCAAAAATTAAAAAAATAATTATACCGACTATTATTAACCGGAAGTTCAGAGGTTTAAGTATTTCTGAAATATCCTGTTTAGTTACTAGGTACCATGGCGTCCTATCTATTTTACGAACATCGGCAATTACGTTTTTACCTCTATAATCTATTCCGGTAACTATCCCGCTATAACCATTTGCAGCCATTGCAGCAGGGAGCTCTTTTGTTTTAATTGAAAATTTAATTGTTAACGGAGGGGCAGAATTAAAACGCAAAGGACTGATAAATAAAAGACTATCCTTTTCTTTTCTAAAAATAAATGATTCGCGTGTAAATGTAATTACATACGAATTTTTTACCGAAGGGAAAATTACATAATCCGGGTCAATATTTAACACAATCGCAGCAATAGAACTTTTATTTAATTCAACCGGAACTACAATATCATAAAATAATATTTTTGATTTAAGATTTTTTTTGATATCGGATATTATAATTTTTTTTGATTCCATTGAAGAATCAATCAATTTTAGTTCATCAGGATCCGGTTTATAATTTTGATTGAGATTAATTAAATAATTTTTTTGTTTATCCAAAATATAAATTGAACGGTATCCATGATTTTTAAAAATCGGGTAAATAGTATGGAAAATTGCTAAAGAATCTTCTTGATTTCTTTTTATATAAAAATCGCAAACAGTTTTGTTAAAAAAATCATTTTCATTTAAATATTGCGCTTCAGCCAGCCTTTCGTCGTACCACGACAATACCTGGCTTTGTTTTAAAGATGAAATCGATCCCAGGTTTTTGGCTTCTACCGATAAAAGGGAGTCCTTTTCATTACTGTAATAAAAATACCCTACTATTATTAGTAAAATAAAAACAGTGAAAAATGTAATAAAAAGGATTCTAGATGATTTATAATAAAGTAATTTTTTAAACATTAAAATTACTTTTGAAATGTAGATGAATATATCATAAAAATATTTCTTTTCGTGCAAGGTAAGGAATTTTTTGGCTATTCAAAAGATTATTTGTTGATAATGTGTGTTGCATGAATACTATTAAATAATCTTAAAAATAGGATACCGAAAATTTTAATTGATAGAATCCTTCAAAGTCATTCAAAACTGTACAAAGAAAATTACATTAACTCAAAATCGATTAAAAATATAAACGAAGCAGAGTTTTTAGAACAATCATATTTTTGAATGATAAGCGAACTCTACAATTTTGGGATTAACCAATCTTTTAAAATCTTTGAAAGATAGTTTAATCAGCTCAGTATGTGAGCATGCATTGAATGCAATCTCTTCATCATCTTCGAGACTTCGAGCTACAAAAACTTCTATATTGTAAAGATTTCCAAAAGGCGGCATAGCACCAACCTCGCAGTCGGGAAATTTATCTTTGAATTCGGTCTCTCCAGCCAACCTAACATTAGCAGCACCGGTTATTTCCTGCAGTAATTTTATATCAATTTTATAAGAAGCTGGAAGAATAGCCATAGCCATTTTACCGTCTATCTTAATCATTACAGTCTTTGCCAGCTCTTTCCCCGGAATATGAGCTGATGCTGCAATTTCTTGAGCGGTATAAGCAGAAGAATGTTTTATGGAAATATATTTAACATTCTTCCCGTCTAAAAATTCTTTAAGTTTTTTAATAGGCATAAAATCCTCCTAAAGAAATTTTTTCTTTTTATATTTAGTTAATCGAAAATTTTTAAGAACATCCGCAACTTAACAATATTAAAGTTCTTCAGTAAGTTTGATGAAATCTTTATAAGGTATTGCAGTTAAGCTTTGAGCTTCTAATGCTCCGTTCGAAAGACTTATCATTGATACTTTTGCTGCAATCTTTTCATCAGGTGCTTCATAAATATCTAAAAAATCGAATGGTCCAAGTAAAGCATAATGCTCCACAAATTTAACCTGCGGGCATTTCTCCTTAACTTGATCGAGCCATATCCTGCCGAGAATGGCTCTATCTTTCATTTGTTTGGAAATTTCCGGTGAGAGCTTAGTAAGTAGTATAAATGTCATTTTTAACCCCCGTACATTGAGTAAAAAATAAATACTGCAACATTTAATAAAAATGAACTTAGTACAATATAAGGTCTGAAAGTGAAAGTAAAAAGTCGAAAAATATCATTATGAGGAAATAGTGAAACAACTCTCAAAAAATATTCACCATAAGTATTTATTATGCAATAAAAATTTTAAAAATTCCATTGCTAAACAATAAATATTTTTTGTAACTTTGTATAAGTATAATTAATAGAAGGGGTACTATGGGGAAGAATAGTATCGTAATGGTTAAACAGGTTCCGGATACGACAAATATTTCCGGGCAAGTGATGAAAGAAGACGGGACGGTTAATAGAGCAAAACTGCCTGCTATATTTAATCACGAAGATAGGGTTGCACTTGAGTTAGCGCTGAGAATTAAAGATAAAGAAGGCGGAAAAATTACCGCTGTTACAATGGGTCCGCCGAGAGCTTCGGATATTTTGCGCGAATGCCTTTATATGGGAGCTGATGAAGCGGTATTAATTAGCGATAGAAAATTTGCGGGAGCAGATACACTTGCTACTTCATACGTTTTAGCCGAGGCAATAAAAAAAATTGGCGGTTACGATTTTATTTTTGCCGGAAGGCAGGCAATTGACGGCGATACTGCACAGGTTGGCCCTCAAACAGCCGAAAAATTAAATCTTCCTCAAATAACGTACGTCGAAGAAATTTTGGAAATAGCAGATGATAAAGTTAAAGTAAGGCGAAAAATCGATGGTGGATTTGAAATTCTCGAATCAAGTTTACCCGTATTAATTACCGTTCTTAAAGATGCTTGTTTTCCAAGACCATTTAAAGCAAAAAGACTAATGGCATATAAAAATGCCAAAACTCTGATCGAACTTGAAAAAATGACCGAAGGAAATTCACTTCTTTACATAGACCAGTTGAAAGAAGAACATATTGCCAAGAATCTTTATATCCGGACATTAACAATGGATGATCTTCAACTGGATATAAATAGATGCGGAGTTCACGGTTCACCAACTAAAGTACATAAAATTGAATCGGTTGTGCTTGCAGGAGGAAACCATGAAACAATTGAACCTACCAAAGATGGTATGTCTAACTTAATTGATAAATTAATGGAAAATCACATTCTAGGATAATTAAAATGGGGAATAATAATAAAGATGTTTGGGTTTTTGTTGAACAACGCAGCGGAAAACCTGCCGATGTTAGTTTTGAACTCTTATCAAAAGGAAAAAAACTAGCCGAAAACTTAAAAGGAAAATTAAAATCAATTGTAATTGGCTATGATGTAAAATCAATTGCAAAAGAAACCTTTAAATATGGTGCCCATGAAGCCCTGGTAGTTGATCACCCGGATCTTCATAATTATTTAACAATTCCATACAGCAGGATATTAAATGAACTTGTAGAAAAACATAAACCGCGGATCATGCTTTTCGGAGCAACGGTAATCGGGCGGGATTTAGCTCCGAGAGTTGCTTCACATACTAAAAGCGGTTTAACTGCGGATTGTACGGATCTTCAAATTTCCGATGTTACTTATCTTAAAAAGAACTATAAAGATTTACTGCTTCAAATAAGACCTGCTTTCGGCGGCAATATAATTGCAACTATAATTTCTCCCGATATTGAAATTCAAATGGCTACGGTTAGAGAAGGTGTTATGAAAATGGAACCTCTCGAACTGCCGGCTGAAGGGAAAATTACCGAGATTCCTTATATACCTAACGGAATTGATAATATAATTAAAATTATTGAACAGCACAGAAAAGAAAATAAAGTTAATTTAAAAGCTTCCCCTATTATTGTTGCCGGCGGATACGGTATGGGAAGTATGGATAATTTCAAATTGATTCATGAACTTGCAGCAGTTATAGGTGGAGATATAGCAGGTTCCCGTGCTGCAGTTGATGCTGGTTTTGTCCCACCGGATAGACAGGTAGGACAAACCGGAGTGACAGTGCGGCCAAAACTTTATATTGCCTGCGGGATTTCAGGAGCTATACAGCACAGAGCCGGAATGCAGGAATCAAATAAAATTATTGCAATCAATACGGATCCGGAGGCTCCCATATTTAGTGTTGCTCATTATGGAATTGTCGGTGATGCAATGCAGGTAATTCCAATGTTTATAAATGTTTTTAAACAGAAGCTGAGATAAAATATGCCAAACTATTTTGCGGATAATAAAGATCTTCTTTTTCATTTTGGAAGATTGGATTTAAAAGAAATCGTTGAAATGACGGAAGAAAACTATAAGCAGGCAGAAAAATTTGATTATGCACCTGTTAATTTAGAAGATGCAAAAGAAAACTATAGGAAGGTTCTAGAAGTTGTCGGAGATATTGCTGCAAATTATGTAGCACCTAGAGCCGCTCAAATTGATGAAGAAGGCGCAGTATTTAAAGATGGAAAAGTCGAATATGCAAAGGGAACTAAGGAAGCTCTTGAAATGCTTTCCAAAGCTGAATTGATGGGTATGATATTACCTAGAGAATATGGCGGTTTGAATTTCCCTACAACAATTTATATGATGGCTGTTGAAATTATTTCCCGTGCAGAAGCGTCGTTAATGAATATATTCGGGCTGCAGGATATTGGAAAAACAATTGCTCAATTTGCAAATGAACTTCAGAAGCAGGAATTCCTCCCCGGATTTTCCACAGGTGAGTTTACCGGTGCAATGGCTTTAACGGAACCTGATGCAGGTTCGGATTTACAGGCGGTTAAGCTGCATGCTTACCAGGATGAAAACGGGAATTGGTTTTTACGGGGTGTGAAAAGATTTATTACAAATGGTAATGGAGATGTACTGCTGGTGTTAGCACGAACCGAAGCAGGCACAAAAGATGCACGCGGGTTAAGTATGTTTGTTTGTTATGGTGATGAATCTGTAAAGGTAAGAAGAATTGAACATAAGCTGGGAATTCACGGTTCACCGACATGCGAACTCCAATTTAATGATACACCTGCACAATTAGTGGGGACAAGAAGATTCGGGTTGTTAAAGTATGTTATGTATTTGATGAATCGTGCAAGGGTTGGCATAGGAGCACAATCACTCGGAATTTCACAGCAGGCTTATGAAGAAGCGTTAAAATATGCTAAAGCGCGTGAGCAGTTCGGCAAACCTATTTATAATATGCCTGTTGTATCTAATATATTAATTGATATGCGTGTAACCCTTGAAGCAAACCGTTCTTTGTTCTACTCAACTTGTCTCTGGTTAGACCGGAAAGAAAAGTTGGAAGAACTTGTTGATAATTTAAAGAAAGAGAAAAAACCGTTTACCGAGGCAAATGAAAAGTTAAAAGAAACACTTAAAGTAGTAGCATTTTTAACTCCGGTAGCAAAATATGTTTTAAGTGAATCTGCAAATAAGATTGCATATGATGCACTGCAAATTCACGGCGGGACCGGTTATATGAAAGAGTTTATGGTTGAGCGTTTGGTTAGAGATGCAAGAATAACCAACATTTATGAAGGAACATCCCAGCTGCAAATCGTGGCCGCAGCAGGCGGGGTTATAAATGATGTTCTGGCAGAATATTTTAATCAATGGGAAAAGAAAGAGTATAAAGGAAGCCTGTCTCATTTACTTAATAATTTGATGGAGATAAGAGGACTATTCAACGAAAGTCTGAAATATGTTAAGGATAAAAAAGATGTTAATTTACAAGAAGTAGCCTCTAAAGATTTAGTTGAACTTTATACTTATATTTATGTGGGATTTTTACTTCTTAACGAAGCGAACGAAGATCAGAGAAAAGTATTTACTGCAAGACGTTATATCCTTGATGCTCTTTCGAAAGCAAGAAAAAATGCAGAAGCTATAAAAACCGAACTATACTCGGACATACTTCATGCGGATACAATTTTAATATAAAAAATCAGGAGAATGAGAATGGGTAAATGTGCACTTATATATAGAATATATGATGACCATGAAGAAAAACATTATGTGAGCAGTATACTCGATCATACAAGGCTGGAAGAAATAGTTGACGAATACAAAAAGCAAAATGAAAGAGTATATGCAAATGAGTTCATCCATTATTTGAATAAATTTGATCCGGAAGCTCATGAAGTAGAAGTGAAAGATTTCTATTTTTAAAAATTTTTTCTTAATTGGGTCTTTCGCAGGGGATCCTATAATCAAATCCTTTTTAAGATAAGGCAGGTGATGTCATCGCTTTGATCTGCTGACCTGGCATGATTTTTAACAT